>CAZDIO010000179.1:0-8300 GCA_964505555.1 uncultured Bdellovibrionales bacterium | reverse complement strand
GCTTCGCTTCGCTCGCAACGACAGGGAGTTCTAAATTTAATCCCGACGATCGTTTCCAATCAAACCAAACCGAAAGAGATAATAGACCAAAGTAAGGATCGCAGAGAATGTGGCAGCCACATAGGTCATAGCCGCGGCGCTGAGCACTTTGTTGATAATACCTACCTCATTGGGGCTCACCAACCCCCGCGAGATAAGCAGCTCTTTTGCCCGCGCACTTGCATTAAATTCAACTGGCAGATTTATAATCTGAAAAAACACGATCAGCGAGAAGAGTCCGATTCCAAAAAGGATAAATTGAATACTCCCTAAGAACAATCCGAGTGCAAGAAATATCCAGGAGAGGTTTCCACCAACAGAGGCTAACGGTACAATCCCATTTCGTAATGTCAGCGGGAAGTAGCCCACTTTATCCTGAATTGCATGCCCTGCTTCATGCGCAGCAATTCCCACCGCAGCAAGCGATCGTCCGTTATAGACATCCTCACTAAGACGAAGTACTTTCTTCCTTGGATCGTAGTGATCTCCAAGAAAGCCCTGCGCCATCTCAATTCCAACGTCATATATCCCATCTGCCTCAAGAAGCTTAGAAGCAGCTTCTCGACCACTAACTCCACTTTCTGGAACGTAGTGACTGGCCTCAGCGTAGGCAGATTTCACCTTAAATTGAGCCCACAGAGCTAATATCATCGCTGGAGCAACAAAGAGGAAATACATCGGATCAAAGTAAAACATCACTAATATTCTCCTTATTTATATTCCCTGCACTAATTATCTTACTTTACACACTCTTAACCACGATTTTAATTGAGGGAAATGACCTCCATCAAAAAAAGAGCAGATTTTATAAGTTTTCTTTATTAATTTTATACAAATTGCCGATTTTATTAGTGGCATTAGTCATGACCGGAGTTTTTCTGTCTCTGTGCGTTTAGGTTCCCACACTGAAACTAGAAGCAAACCGGCCTTGGCATAAAACGTGCTCCTATTTTGATCAGGGCTTTTTCTCTAGGGGAAACTTGTAAATGCTAAATGAAGAAACACATGAAGCCAATGGTTCGCTTTCTTCTGGCGCTTCAGCCGTAGGATGTGAGCGAGAACACAACGAAGATCATTACGACGTCTTTACCTGTCCTCGCGGAACCGCTGGAGTGGTGTGTGATGGCATGGGCGGAGTACAAGGTGGTGAGTTTGCCTCACAACTTGCTGTTCAAGCGGTGCGTGAAAGCCTTTCTAGAAATTCAGACGAAACCTTAAGTACCTTACTTCTTTCTGCTGTTGAAAAGGCAAATGAATCTATTTTTCAACACCGAGAAAATGGAAACTATTCCTCAATGGGAACGACGCTTGTTGCGGCACTGATTGACACCTTCAAAGGATCTATAATTCATATCGGAGACTCTCGAGCCTACCTTGTAAGAAATCGCAAATTAGAACAGCTCACAAGAGATCATACGTATGTACAAGAGTGGGTAGAGAAAGGGACTCTCAGTGAAAGTGAAGCTCTTGACCACCCTCAGGCTCACGTGTTGAGCAGATGTTTAGGTGTTGCTCAAACGGTATCACCAGTAGTCTTAAGCTTTTCTATTCTTCCGCTCAATAGTGGCGAAACAGAAGAGAAGTTGGTGCTTGCAAGCGATGGGCTTCACCGTATCGTTTCAGAAGATGAAATTGGTGAACTTGTCGGAAGAATGACTCCTGAGCAAAGCTCAAAACGAATTATCGACCTTGCAAAAGATCGAGGTGGTCCCGATGACATGACGATTGTAGTTATTAGCTTAGGTGGAACACTTTTAATCGATAAAGTTGAGAACACCTCAATTTCTAAAACAGCGGAAGCTGCAGTAACCACTTCCGTGCAAGCGCCAACAGTTCTTCCCTCAGAAGAGGAAGAGATGCCGATTTCTCTCTCTGAAGAGAGCCTTCCTCTTGAGGAACCAATTACTTTAATTAAACGTGGGGTCAATCGTAAGCGACGAACTGCCGTGCTTTCTCTCGTTGCAACCTTTCTCTGTATTATTGTTGCCGTTGTCTCTGAACGCTCGATGAGTAAGGAAAATACGACCGGTGAAAGCTCCGGTCCAACTGAGGAAACAATTTTCTCTGAAGAGGAGAGTAAAACAGTTTCCCCTAGTGATACACCTACTGAAAACGAGACTTCTCAAACCGATGGCGAAAATACGGTAGCAGAAACACCAGTAAGCACCGAACCAGAAACCAATGAAGCTCTCTCTCCGGAAGCACTTTTTCAACACGCACTAGAGAACGCAAAGAACGGAGATACAGAGGGAGCAATTATTATCCTCGAGAAAGTGCTTGCTGCACAACCAGATTTTGCAGAGGCTCACTACAATCTCGGCACCCTCTATGCTCAAAATAACCGTTATGAGGAGGCCACTTCGGAACTTGAACAAGCAGCAGATTTAAAACAAGGATTTGCTGAGGCGGTTTATAATTTAGCATATGCCCATCTCCAGCAGGGACATGATGTGATTGCTGCAACTCTCTTTAAGCAGTTTATAGAGATGGCCGTTCAGGAGAATAAATTCCCAGAGAAAGTGCTTGCTGTAGAAAACTTCTTAAAAAGCCAGTCTGCTCCTTAAAGCACATAACATCGCTAGATGAAGATATCGATCTGTCTCAGAGAGCATACAGAGCAATGGAAACTATTTCAGAGCGTTATCCCATGAGCGGGCATTTATCAGAAAGCCTTGCATGCCAAGATACGCACAATCCGTATTTAAAGTATCTCACCGTAAGGATTAAGCAGCCTTTAGCCTCCGATTTTTCTTTTACTTTGTAGTTCCCGATAAGAGTTTTTTTTCTTAACCCCTTGGTACGATTCTTGCTTTTTCTCTATAGGACCCTGGGAATCTTTAAAACAAAGCAAATATGATTGAGCAGCTTACAAAGCGATACAGAGTTGTTTTTCGTCTCTCTCTCTTTGTTAGCACCCTATTCATTTGTTCCTTCGGCTTTCTCTCTCCTGCCTTCTCTCAGAACGTCGCCCAAAATAATCTGCAACTTTATAAACACTATACAAAGATTCAAAAAGGAAAGATTCAAGAATTACGTCAGGTCGGAAATCGCTTTCGAGCAGCACACGATGATTCTTCCTTAACGACACTGACCCTTCCCGTAAAGGGAAAAAATATCCGCATTAGAATCCGTCCACATACGATCCTTGCTAATAACTACGAAAGTCTTTACACCGATGAAAATGGAATTCACAAAGATCTTTCTTCAATTGATCTCTTTTATGGAGACATTGAGAACTCTTCTCGCGCCGATGATTTCGCGCGGTTGTCGCTGATCACCGATTCAAAAAGTGGAAAGCAACTGGTCGAGGGTTTTCTCAGCGTCGATGGAGACTACTACAACGTCTCATCAGATATCGGAGTCGCTGATGCGCCAGAATTAAACCTTACCGTTAATGAGCTTTCAAGTAAGACTCTTGAGGGAATTCTTGCTGAATGTGGTGTGGCGCACTCCATTCAGGAACAGATTCTCTCCATGTCAGAAGGCACCGGGGAAACCTCGGGAGAGCCAGTTGCGCTTGCCAGCACGATAAAAGTAGCAGAGATCGCCACCGAAGCTGATTTCGAAATGCACCAATCTTTAGGAAGTGAGATCAACACAAACGCAAGAATCGCTTCAATTCTCAACGGAGTTGATGCAGTCTATCAGGCACAACTTGGGGTAAGATTGAGTATCGTATTTTCTCACGTCTGGACAACGGTAAATGATCCTTATACCCAAACAGATATCGGCGATCTCCTCAGTGCTTTTGGTACTTACTGGAATGCAAATTTCCTTCCTTCACATCCCTATGATCTTGCACATCTTTTTACTGGGCAAAACTTAAGTGGAAACGTTATCGGCATTGCATGGCTTTCTCAAGTTTGTAGAAATAGCCGCTATGGTCTTTCTGAGCACGTCGCAAATAGTAACATTCAAAACTATAGCGTGCCACTTGTTGCACATGAAATGGGCCATAACTTTGGCTCAGGGCATGATACAGATTGTAGCTCCACAAACCGTTGGATCATGTGCCCTTCATTGAATTTAGGTGCAAATACTTTTAGCCCTTCAAGTATTACTCAAGTGAATAACTTCTTAGCTTCGGTAACATGCCTCTCCTCCGAAGGGACTTTTTCTGTGAGTGGAACTGTTCGCGCAGGGTCCACCGTTTCAATTACCGGCGGTGGATCATGTAGCGTTACCAGTGGTAATTATAGCTGCATTAATATCCCTGCAGGGGCTAACGTAACGATTACGCCAACCCTTGCTGGATATACTTTTTCTCCTGCCTCCAGAACCCACTCAAACATATCAGCAAACCTCACCGGTCAAAACTTCTCCTCAACTTTAAACACTTATTCAATAACAGGTTCCGTTACCTCAGGCTCTACGGTCTCGATGAGCGGAGGAATCTCCTGTCCTGTGTCAGGAACAGCATACACCTGTAGTGGAATTTCTCACGGAACCACGGTAACCATTACTCCTACAAAAATTGGGTATACCTTCTCTCCACTCTCACGAACACATTCTAATCTCGCGCAAAACCTTACCGGTCAGAACTTCACAGGAACTCAAAATATTTATTCTATTACCGGAACCGTCATTAGTGGAGCCACCGTCGCCATCTCTGGTATCTCTCAAACGCAATGCCCCGTTTCAGGAAGTACCTATACCTGTTCAAATATCCCTCATGGCACAACCGTGATAATTACCCCTTCAAGAGTTGGCTACACCTTTAGTCCAGCCGCAAGAACGCATTCAAATCTCTCTCAAAGCTTAACGAATCAAAGCTTCACAGGTATTCTCAACACCTATTCAATTACGGGATCAGTTAATGCCGGTGCCACTGTTTCTCTTTCAACGGGAGCCTCTTGTAATGTTGTCGGCACACAATATACCTGTTCTGGTATCGCTCATGGAAGCAGTGTGACGATTACTCCTCAACTTATCGGATATCTCTTTTCTCCAGCTTCAAGAACTCATTCTAATGTGACTCAAGCTCTTAGTGCCCAGAACTTTACTGGGATACTGACGAACTGGGTTGTATCGGGGAGTGTTCCTGCCGGCACAAACGTAAGTATTTCTGGCGGTGGAAGTTGTAGCGTTTCAAATACAACTTACACCTGTTCAAACATTCCTCACGGAGCTACCGTGACAGTTACTCCAAGCATGAATGGATACAGCTTTTCTCCCCCATTTCGTAATTATTCAAACATCTCACAAAATTTCACTCTGCAGAATTTTTCTGGGATGATTAATACCTACGCAATTAGCGGCTCGATGACACCAGGATCAAGCTTCAATATCGTTGGTGGTGGCTCATGTAGTGTCGGGCCAGATTTTTATACCTGTTCTCTTATTCCTTCGGGAGCAACTGTTACTATCACTCCAAGTCTTATTGGGTATACTTTTAATCCAACATTTCGCACCCACTCAAATGTCACACAAAATCTTTCGAATCAGAACTTTGTTGGAATTCCAAATACATACTCGATAAGTGGCACCGTTTCTTCTGGAACAACGGTCAGTGTTACCTCTTCAAATCAGACCAGAAATTGTCCTGTGGTAGGAACAAATTACTCTTGCACCGGAATAGTGCATGCTCAAGCAGCTATCGTTACCCCCACGCTGATCGGATACACTTTTACACCCGCCACTCGGTCATACCTCTCAGTCACTTCAAACCTCAGTGGGCAAAATTTCTCGGCAGTATTAACGAACCATTCAATTAGTGGCTATCTTGTAAGTGGTGCTACGTTAACTCTTCAGGGAGCAGGAAGTTGCTCTGTGGCAAATAATCAATATCTCTGCTCAAACATCCCTCACGGTCAAACCATTGTGCTCACACCACGACTTGCTGGATATGCATTTACTCCCGAATCTCGAGCCTATCAACCGCTTTTGCAAGATCTCAATGGAGAAGATTTCCTCTCTGCGCTGAAGGAACCTATCGTAGGTGATAACGAGTTGATTAGCCCACTCTACTCACTTTGGAACGGCTTTTTGGGAATGACCAATGTTTTAGAATTGATAAACACAGGAAGTGCTGAGTTACCTGTTACCCTTCAGCTCTATAATATTGCCGGACAAAAAGTTCACCAACTAGCCATTACTCTTTCTGGAAATGGGAAGAAAGATATAATCTTAAATGGATTAAATGGCTTTCGTCACGATTCATACGGGGTTGTTAAGCTCATATATAATGGAACGTTTCTCAATGGGGGAATGTATTTTTATCGTCCCTCCTCTTCAGCTGAAGTTGGAGATAATTACGAGTTTTCCTTCATGGTTCCTTTAGAAAACACACTCCATGGCCCAACGTCAGTAGGATTTAATACCTTCCATCCGAGCCGAAACCCTGTGGATGCAAATGGGCAGGTCTTTAACTGGCTGAGTATTGTGAACTTAGATGGAGACAGTTCTCGCACCTTTAAAGTTCAACGTTACGACCAGTCTGGCCAATTATTAAGCACGAGAAATCTTCTCATCCCCGCTTTAGGAAGAATCGATATCGATGGAGGGCATGGTTTAGGACGAGGGGTTGTAGGGTACAACAAAATTACCCCTGAAAATAATAATGTCCTCTATAAGGCAGAGCTTATTCGTTACGGAACGAAGGGAAACAGCACATCAAATTATAGTTTTGCATTTCCACTGCTTCCCTCCGCTGGTGGTGCGGCAGAGCAATGGGTCTCGATATCAAGTGGTGGTGGTGGAGATAACTGGATTGAGGTCATTAACACCGCAAATTCAAATGTCAGTGGGTCGCTCACTCTCTATGACAATGCAGGGAGGATAGTCTTTCATAATCCCAATGCGCTGCGTCTTAATCCTCGACAACAAAAACACTTTCATGCAAGTAATCTTCTCCCCGGAGGAATGTCAGGAGCAGCAAAGATTAAGTTTAACAAAGCTGGCGCCCTGGTATCACAAAGTATGTTTTATTTCTTTAAACCAACCGGAAGTGTAGCTGCTATGTATGGGGTACCGGGAACAACACCGGACAGTGGAAAGCTCGTTGGTGCTTGGAATATGCACCTAAATATGTACAACTGGCTTAGAGTATTTAATACAACCTCAGCCGCCCAGGAGATAACGATCAAAGTCCACAATGGAAGTACGGTAACAACAAAAAAATACAACCTCAATCCCCGTCAAGGAAAGGATTTTGATCTCCATAACATTACGAAGTTTCATACCTCAATGAACAACTCAGACGTGGTTGAGCTCTCAGGAACTTCTCTCCAAGCGGAGCTTCTTCGAATCAAGCCTACAACTTCCGGTGGCATAGATTTTATTGAAGCCACCCCAATAAGCGCCCGTTCGGTCGCTCCGTAGGGTATTATTCACAAAAGGCGAGGCGCAAGCTGGGCCTCAGACCTTTTATTTGTTCCTCCAAAAAGTAAACCATGCTGAGCACCGCTAGCATCGGGCCCACAGCAGAATTACCACAACCAGAACAATCAGCGTCGCTATCATAACGGGACGCTTCGTTTCTGCAAGTTCGACAGGAGCGGCGTTAATCCCAACAAAGGAGGGATCAAAAAGCCGCGTGTCCCGTCCTTCGATCGTCCAACGATCTTGCGAATCATCGTTAGCATCGTCGACGAAACGAACTTTTATCGAAGACGACGCTTGAGTGCTTTCGATTCGCAATTGAAAAACGTAAGGACCTTCTGCTCCATCCCTCAGACGCTCCAGAGTGATCGTGCACCCCTGCTCTATCGACTGATAGAAACTTGTATTGTTAATAAAGTGCCCGCCAGGTATCTGTGACATATATCGCGGCAGGTCCTCAGATGCCTCACTTCCAATAGTGATGACGATTTCGTTTCGCTCAAAGCTCCTTTCGATGGTAACGATCTGCCGTTTTCCTGAAACCGACACCTCATAGTCCGAGTCACCAATCCGCCGCCGCGTAGCTCTTCCTGATTTATCATTCATCTTCAACCAACTCCTTAATGCCCGCACCGTTTTTCCCGCCTTCAAGCAAGGAAAAAAGATGCGCACTTCAGAGGGAGTTAAAATTGAAAAAAACCTTTATTCAGCTTGCACCTCACGAGACACTGGAAGATTGCTTTGAATCTAGTCGGGTGCTGCGATAGCTTCTACTCGGCACAGAAAATCAATAGTTTACTGAACGGTTATTATCATATCCCAAAAAATAATACACTCTGGACGGAACAACGCGTAAACAGATTAAGGCTGTCCACCTTACATGTGGAAAGAATCAGCTCCCGCTGTCGTTGCGAGCCGGGAGGCCCGGCCGCCGGGCGAAG
>CAZDIO010000178.1:0-35819 GCA_964505555.1 uncultured Bdellovibrionales bacterium | reverse complement strand
AGGCTCATTACAGAGAGGCTTCAAAAAAATTCCGTCAGGGAAATCTTTATATACAGTTTCCCCGTTTCTCCATCAGACCTCCCCTCCTTTATACCCTTAATCATTCTGTCCTTACTTGAGTAGATCTTCTTATCTCGCTTGGTTTTATCTCTCTTTCAGGCCTTTATTTCTCTTTCTCACTTTTTTGCCTTCTCTTGAGATTTTACCTTCGCAATAAGTTTCGAAGCTATTCTAAAGTTCTGTTTAAAAGAATCTGGAAGAATAACCACTCCATTTTAAATAAATTTTTGGAACGTTTATTATTAGATTTTTACTTTTTTAAAAAAACCTATGGAACCTTTGTATAATTGCTATTTATTCTCGCTTCAGATATTGTCATCCGAATTTAGGATTGTGTTTCTGTGTTTGTCTTGTTTGGATTTAGTGTGTAATTGCGGTGAGTTATCTATGACTGAAAAAAACTTGGCACCTGAGGAAGAGGATTTAAATGATGATGTGAGTGATTTGGTTACCGAATCACAGACCGAGAGAGGACTTAAAACAAATAAATTCATCCCACAGGCGCTCAAATCTCTTGGACAATCTAAACGAGAACGTTACCTCCTCGACAACCTCGAGAGAAAAATCATCGCACAGCTCTCCGCTGATGGAAGAAAACCCTTTCAAGCAATCGCCCGTGAATTAGGCGTCGATGAAAAAACTGTGCGCAACCGTGTCTCCAAGCTCCGCGAAATGGGCGCATTAAAAATCGTCCCCACAGCAGAAGTAAACGCACTCACAGGCTGCATCGTTGCAGTCATCGCTGTCAACATTAGCAGCGGAGGTCGAAAAAACGTAGAAGACCTCGCAAAAGAGATCTCTGACCTGCCCATGGTCTCTTGGGTTGGAATTCTTCTCGGTCAATTCGATCTTCTCGTCGAAGTAGTAGTGGAGTCCTGGGAAGATCTCATGAACTTCGAATATATCGTCCTCCCAGGCGTTTCAGGAATCTCAACTACCGCAAGCTTCTTAGTTCTCTCTCATTACGGAAAAAGAGGTGTTCCCTTTGTCGAAGCAATCCTCCAACCCCGATCCTAATATCTCGAAGCAACCCTCTGTTGTTATCTTTGGAGGAACATTTGATCCAATCCACCAAGGCCATATAAGTGTTCTGCAGCGCCTACTCCTCCATTATCAGTGTGTTGTGATAGCTCCAACTTTACGAAACCCCTGGAAAACTCAATCCCCTACCCCATTCAATTATCGTATCGAGATGATAGAGCTTGTTTTACAGGCAGAAAATCTTCCCTTCTCGCTATTTCCAGCCACAATCCTTAATGGCATATGCATCTCTCACTACCCATATACCTATGTAGAAGAATTTGTCCTCTATTTTCGTTCACTCTATCCCGATAGAGAATTAACATGGGCAGTCGGCGAAGATGAGGCTACCTCAGTAACAAAATGGAAAAACTGGCATACTCTTGACCTGCTCTTGGAGATCGTCCCAATAACAATAAATGTTCATTCCACGGAAGTAAGAAATTCCATATCTATCGCTCACCCTGCGATACAAGCTTATATTAAAACTCATTTGCTCTATAATACCTCTTCCTAAAGCCACGATAAAACACTCAATTTCCTGGCCTATTCAGCCGACTTTCAAGGTTACAGATTTTCAGTTGGATAGGGTTCATGGAATTTCTCTCAAGTTTCTCAAAAAAGACCTCTTCCCCTCGCACAAGCGTTGCTACCTCTACTCGCATTCAAAACATTTTGAGAATGAAACAACTCGATCCCATGCCCGTACAAGCAGCTCAAGCATTTCAATTGGCCAGTAATCCAAGAGCAACAACTCTTGATTTTGTTGAAGTGATCGAAGCAGATGAAGTGCTCAGTTCGCGAATTATAAGAATTGCAAATTCCGTATATTTTTTTCGTGGACACCCAGTCGCAGATATTGAGAAAGCAGTTGCAAATATCGGACTTGATGAATTGCGTTGTATTTTAAGCGCCGCAATGCTCAAAAGTCTCGCCCATTCTCGCCATCCCGCGCGAGAACAGGTGTGGGCCAACGCTGTCTCCACGGCAATAGGTGCACGTATTCTCGTAAAATATACGAACCATATCGATCCAGGAGAAGCATTCCTCTGCGGTCTTGTTCACGATGTGGGCAAGTTAGTAATGATTCAACGTGGAGGGGATCTCTATGCAAAAGTACTTGCACTCGTAGGAAGTGGCGAAAAAAGCTTTCTTGATGCAGAGGAAGAGATATTCGACTTAAACCATGTCGAAGTTGGCAAGTGGGTAAGTGAATTGTGGAATTTTCCACAGTGCGCAATCGAAACTATTGAAGGGCATCATCAAAACATCCCAAAGGTGCGTGGTGAACTTACACTACCACTTCTTGTAAAGATTGCCGACATCTTCTCCCATACCGCAGGGATCGGCCATCCTGCTGGGTTTACGCGATTTCGACAGGCAATGAATGAGCAGTATCAAAAAGCCCTCCTCTACTTAGCAATAAGTCCGAAAGAGGCTGAAGAGTTCCTAAAGAAATTTGAAGCACAGTTCCACGATGAATACCATATGTATCAGTTAGAGAGTATTGAACAACATCTTTAATCGAGAATGATAACTTTTCTACTCTTCATCACATCTTCAATGCTCTTCTATGTTTTGAAGATTAAACTTCCCTCCATTGAGGCCGCCTGCACAAAAGCCAAAGAAGAACTTGCGCAGACGACTGCTCAGCATCAAATGATGATGGAGCATCTCACTGCATCAGTCATCATTAGCAGTGCTCAAGGAAAAACTCTCTACGTAAGTCCATACACGGAAATTCTTACCGGCTATTCGCCTCGTAAAGTCTATGCCATGGAAGCAGATCTTCTCTCTACGATCATCCTTCCTGAAGATCTTCCTCGATACCAACGTGCAGCCATGGTAAGTCGGCTCGGAGAAGAGATTGTGGTACGTTGTCAAATACGCCATCGTCATTCTCTTTCTCTTTGGTTAGAAATTCATTTCGTTCCCATTTTCGCTCCAAACGGAGAATTAGGGTCGATTCTTCGGGTTTGTTTTGATGTAACTTCATCTGTTCGCTACCAGAATCAAGTAGAAGAACAGAATCAAGAACTTTCAGATTTTGCCGCAATGGTCTCTCACGATCTGAAATCCCCCATTTTCACAATTAAAGGGATGGCAAGCACTCTATTGGATGAACATCAACAACAACTCGATGAAGAGGGAAAGGAACTCCTCGGCTTTGTATTGAGCGGAGCTAAAAGACTTGAGAGTCTTGTGGATAGTATTCTTGAATATTCAACGATCACAATGAAATACCTGGAAGAACAAGATCTCTCTCTCCAATCCGTTCTGAGAGACGTTCTAGAAGATCTCACTCCTCAAATAGAAGCGAAACAGGCTGAAATCCATCTTCCTGATCGCCTCCCCGCAATTCACGGCGAACCCATTCGAATCTACCAAGTATTTGCCAACCTTATTGGAAATGCGCTGAAATATTCTGCAGTAGATCGAAAAACCGTAATCTCTATCTCCTTTTTAGAAGGAGATATGGTGGAAATAAAAGTTACCGATAATGGAAAAGGAATTCCAGCTGATCATTTAGGAGAGATCTTTCGTCCCTACCGACGCCTTTATTCTCGCTCTACCGATGATGAAAGTGGATTTGGACTTGCCTGTGTAAAGAAAATCGTCGAGCGACTGGGTGGATCGATTCGTGTAGAAAGTATTGAAAATTTAGGAAGCACATTTATTCTTTTACTTCCCCCTGCTCGGGAGAAAGAAAGAACTGAAAAAGAAGAACCTATTGCGCAACTTGATATGCAGTAGAGCTTGAAACACCTAGTGAAGTTTGTAGCTTGTTTTTGTAGAGTTGCAAAAACAACTCCAATAGTTCTAGAATACCTGCCGTAAGTAAAGTTCTTTATACCCTCGAATATGCCACTACAAATTGTTCTCGTTCATCCACTCATTCCACAAAACACCGGATCAATTGGTCGCCTCACCGCAGCTACAAATTCTCTTCTTCATTTAATTGAGCCTCTTGGATTCGAACTAAGCGATCGCTACCTAAAACGAGCAGGCCTTGATTATTGGCAGGAAATAAAATTAATGGTGCATCCCTCCTGGGAAGAGTTCCTATCCTCCCAAAAACCCAATTTTTTGCAACTTTCATTTTTTAGTAAAAAAGGTGTTTCATCATATCATGAAAGCACATTTACGGCGGATCATTACTTGGTCTTTGGTAACGAAGAGCAAGGTTTTCCTGAACCTTTCTATAGAAACTATGAGGAGCGCCTCTTCCAGATTCCTATGGACAATCCTCAGGTAAGAAGTCTTAATCTTTCGTGTGCCGCTTCGATTGTTCTTTATGAGGCAAGAAGACAACTCGGACTGTTGGATAAGAGGCATTCTTAAAGAATCCCTCTTCCTAAAAAACTGTTTAAAAAAGTCTTTTCTAAGCGAGCTGAAGCGTTGTCGTAATCAATTCATCTACAGTAGAAACCACTTTTGCTCCAGCTTGATATCCTTGCTGAATACTGATCATCTTTACAAATTCCTTTGCGATATCCACCGTCGACTGCTCAAGCGCTCCTCCTTGCACTAATCCTCGACCCTCAGTTTGTGCAAGACCAAAATCTGCAACACCCGATTCCTCTGTATCTCGAAACTTATTCTCTCCTATTCGCTCAAGACCACCTTGGTTTGTAAAACTAGCAAGAGCCAAGGAACCAATAGTGGTAGACTCTCCATTATCAAGTCGCGCAAGAACAGTTCCATCAGTATCAATCTCAATTCCTGCAACCTGTCCCGCAGAATTGCCATTGACAACAACAGAAGAGACGTTTGATTCCGCTCCAAATCCTGTAAAGCCACTTAAGTCCATACTCACCGCCGTTGCTTGTGCGCCTCCAGTCCATGCTGGAGAGATAGAGAGTGCCACTGCTTGCCCCTCAGGAAGTGTTCCCGTCGCAGAAAATGTCATATCTGTTGTGCCCAATTGGGTGGGAACGCTGGTCGTACCCCCTACCTCTGAATCTGCAACATAGGCATCAACCTGCCAAGTTAATGGTGATTTTTGAAAGAAATAAAGTCCCACTTCATGTTTAAGACCTAGGGAATCGAGAACGCTGACACTAGAGTGAAAATTTGCAGCGGTATTGAGTTGAGAAAAGCTCGTTGGTGCTGCCGGGGGGACAACAATTGGGGCTCCTGCATCAAGGTTGCCAGTAATCACCGCCGTAGTCGTGGCGGTAGCTGTCGAAGACACTCCTGTCGTATTTAGGGGGACAAGTGTCGCAGGACTTTCTGTTGTAAACCCCATCACATTTTCACCAGAAGAGGCAACGATGTTTCCATCAGCATCAACTTCAAAATTGCCTGCTCGAGAATAGAAATTATTCGCTCCATCATTGAGCACAAAAAACCCTGTTCCGCTAATTGCCGCATCGAGTTCTCGATTTGTAAAATCAATAGGACCCTGCGTATGGATCGAAGAGATATCTACAACCGCAGTACCATCTCCCGCAACAAAAGGACTGCCAAAGAGACTTCCTACGCTTTCTGCAAGAAGATCCTCAAACTCTGCTCGTGCTTCCTTAAAACCAACCGTGTTGGAGTTTGATATATTATCAGCCACCACCCCCATCGCTGTGCCATTGCTCATCAGCGCTTCACGTCCGGTAAACAATCCAGGGAATAGACTCATCTCTTTACCTCTTCGGTTTTGGTTCTGCTCTCAACGATTTAACCTTCATAGTAAAAGAGGGAGAAATGCCGGCAAACATTGGTTTAACCGGCAATTTCTGCCCACCACCCCACCAGAACCCACACCCCAAGGCACCTACAATGGAGCCTTTGAAACCTCGACACTACTAAGCCTAGATAAAGCAAGAGTAATGCCACCATACAGAAACATACAAAAAGTTGTAGAGAGGAGAGGTGTGTTATTCTTTTTTTAAATCACTAAAGCGGAGCTGTTTTCGACGAAGAACAACAAAGCCAAGAATGAACATACTAACAAACTGAAGAACATGAACGATTACTGAATACCCCAAAGCAAGCTCTTCAGGAAAACCATAAATATTATGAAGTGCCACCACACACCCAAGTTGAAAAGTACCCAGGAACCCTGGAGCAGACGGTGCCGCAACGGCAAGAGCAACAACCACATTGATAGTAATACCAACCCAAAGATCTGCTTCTCGTCCAAACATCCAAAGACCGAGTTGATAATACGCAGAGAATGCTCCCCATAAAAGAAGGGACCACAAAAAAACAATCGCAATATCTCGAAACCTAGAAATCGCCATCAAACCATAAACAAACTCATCCCACATTTTAGAAATCTTTTCGATAAACGACGGCTGTGTAAAAAACAACATCCGTTTGCAAATCGTTTGTCCAAGAGACACTGCAAGATCGGGCTTATAATAACTGCCTATTATTATAACAATCATTATACCGCAGAGGACTCCAAGTGATTTTGCTCCGACCACAACGAAAATCGGAGCATGTTCGAGTCGTGAAAAACTCAACGCACAAAGAAATAGTATAGCCAGTACATCAAACACTCGTTCAGTAATAATGCTTGCAAGTGCTGCAGAAAAACTCACAGAAGCGTTCCGACTCAAAACCCAAGGACGAACAATCTCTCCTGCGCGAAGCGGAAGAATTAAGCTCGATAGTAACCCAAGTGTTGTTGCGTCGTAGAGATCTCCCGCCCGAAAGGAGATGTTTTTAGGTAAAAGATATCGCCAGCGAATAGCTCGAATCCATAACCCTAACCATACGAGGAGACACAATATCGGAACATAGAAAAAATTTATATTTTCAAACTCGGAAATGAGTAGAGAGAATTTTACCTCGGAAAATAGGTAGAAAAGAAGGACAATACTCAAACTACAACTTACAATCAGGAAAGCATGGGATCTCGTTTGGCTGGACATATCACTCTAAATCTCTACATTTGTTAACTCGGTAATTCATACCTACATCGATACCGGCTCGTAAACAATTTAAATATTTACTCCAATAATCGAGGTATCGTGCCGATATAAATATTAAGTGGAAAGTCCGTTGAACCAGGTTGTATAGGTGCCTGGCCTTTTCAATAAGAGGTTAGCAGTGTTTCGTTTTTTTTCGTTTGTTGTTCTTGGCGTTGTTCGGGTTCTTACTATCATTAGCTGTGGACTAATGTTCTTCTCTTATCTTTGTACTTCAAGCGAAGCTCTTCCTTCGTTGATAAGCACACTTCTTCGTTCAATCTCTTAAATATTAAGAATCTATAAAAACTACATTCTGACACAGGGTTGGAATGGAAAGTGCGGGCTTGTACAATTTAGGGAGAAGATTCTATTTTTGTATCCTCTATATCCCTCTGTTTTTTTAACCTCTTCCTTGTCCGACCTAATCGGGTTGAGGCCGTGTTTGCACGAGAAATACACGCCTCAACAAATTGATCGATCAAGATCTCATCTCCTCCATCACAAAATATTTTTGCCATTTCCACAGACTGTTTTAACCCCTGCCTTGCTCGTTCAAGTTCACGTGCAGCAGATGGAAATTCTCTCGCCTGACGCATTAAGACCGATACTCTATAGAGACTATTTAAGACGACTCCGACAAGTGCGCTATTACGATCAGGAGCATTGAGAACAGCCTCGCTCAGTGGCGGACCTTCACTCGCTTGAACGAGCACCTCTTCAACCGCATTTGCCGCAAAAGGCAGCACCAAAAATCCACGCGCCCCCGCAGAGAGGAGACCAAACACATCATCAACCCGTGGCTCAGTTGAAACAGCAACCATGATCATCTCATCATCAAGCTCAAGCATCTGCCTCACAAAATCAGCACTCGGCATATCAGTTGAGCCCGCATCAAAAAAAACGTGAGTGAAATCTCTCGTTTTTGCACGCTCCATTCCCACAACATGAGAAGGGGCGGTGCTAATTTGAGCAAAGCCAAGGGATTTCAAAGTCTGCCGAAGCTGATTATTCACATTACCGTTTGCACATGCCACGATCACGGAAAATACGTGACGAGAGTACGTCATACTCTTTCGGGAATTATCTGTCATAAAGGTATGCTCTCCAGCTAGACCAAACAGTTATAAAGTCGGCTTTTTCTTTGCAGATCTAAACAGTTCACAAAGATTCATGACCCACTTCCTGTATTTCTTGTGGTCTATCTGAGGAGATTTAACTGATTACGTTTGAGGGCCCCTCTCCTTCTGAATAACTCTAAATCAAGCTATTTTACCCCCAAGGAGAAAAGAAAGAGAAGCTGAAGAGATCGCGAAGCAGTAAGGAGGGAATCTATATTTTTTATCTTAAAAGCTCTTCCTACAGGAACTGGATGGATGCTTCGTTGCATCTCTTCCAAAAGAGCTCCGAACAGAAAAAGAGTTTCTTCATTTAAACAGATCTGAAACTACATGGTGGAGCTGGACGGAATCGAACCGACGACCCCCGCCTTGCAAGGGCGGTGCTCTCCCAGCTGAGCTACAGCCCCATGTTAGTTAGTTGTGTGTGTATTAACTGCTTTTTTGTGCCTCCTATTTTTCCCCTTGATGAGCTTTTCCTCGTAAGAGCCTTTGTCTTCTGAGTGCCCTTCTCTGTTGTCTTAAAGAGTCCTTAGACCTACACCACAAGAGCTTCAGTGGACAGCCTTTGCTTTTTTGCCCCCCAGTCAGACACCCGCACCTTCATTCATTTGTTAGCCGTAGCGCGGTGAGAGCTCTGGTGGGCCTGGGTAGACTTGAACTACCGACCTCACGCTTATCAGGCGTGCGCTCTAACCAACTGAGCTACAGGCCCCTAAAAAAGTAAAGTTGTTTCTATAGGTTATTAGCTGCTAACACAACGTTAAAGGTTGTTCTAGAATGTAATAAAAAATAATTCAATAAATATAGGATGTTGTAGTATAATAGACTCATAGATATAAGAGGAAATCATTTGCCCTTCCCAGTCATCAAAATAAACAGGACTTGTCTGTTATGGTGGCGCTAAGGTTAGCTACACTAGAATCTATGCGGACAAGAATTGACGATAGGGTAATTGACCGAGTTTGTTAGGGCACCTTGGAGGCAACTCTTCTCTTAAATGCGAGTTTTGAGCCAATGAGAGTAATCTCATGGCAACGGGCGCTTACACTCTTCTTTCTTGGTAAGGTTGAAGTCGTCGAGGAATACGACCAAGAGATCCGCTCAGTGTCAGTGACTTTAAAAATGCCCGCGGTCGTCAGATTGCTCCGATACGTTCAACTTGGAAAGAAGCGCCCTCCTCTCAACCGACCAAACATCCTTGCTCGAGATAACGCAAGTTGTCAGTATTGTGGAATTATCCTCTCAAGCAGAGAGGCAACCCTCGATCACGTAGTTCCACGCTCTCAGGGAGGAACTACGTGTTGGGAAAATGTTGTTACCGCATGCAGCAACTGCAACCGAAAAAAAGGGGGAAGAACGCCAAAAGAAGCTTCCATGCGACTCCTGAGCATTCCGGTCCAGCCAGATTGGCTTCCCGTGCTTACAGTAAA
The DNA here is from genome assembly GCA_964505555.1 of uncultured Bdellovibrionales bacterium. Lineage (GTDB taxonomy): Bacteria > Bdellovibrionota_C > UBA2361 > SZUA-149 > CAZDIO01 > CAZDIO01. The sequence goes on along the minus strand of CAZDIO010000178.1, from coordinate 26,279 downwards.
ATTTAGCACCCGCCTCCCAGAAGCGTGGCTTATTTTTCTCGATCTTGATTAGCTTCAGAAACTCCTTATTTGAATCTCTTCCAAAGTTTACAATACCTCGCTCAGCCGCTGCTGCACCTTTCCATTGAGTATGGTAAAATTGATGCCTTTTAGGAGGATACAATAAGTACCGTATGTCAGCGATTGCTTTATCCACATTGCCGATACAAGATGCCTTGGAGCAACTTCGTCTCGAGCCCCGCTCGGAGATTCTTCAAAAAACACTTGGTAAAGACGCTCAACTGCACCTGGTGGGAGGTGCCATTCGAAACATTTTTTTAAACCTTAAAGCAGTAGATCTCGACTATTGTTGCAAACTCCCCCCAGAAGAGATCACATCGCGTCTCGAACAGAAAAAAATCACAGCCATCTCGACGGGTAAACAGTTTCTCACGATCACTGCCATCCCACACCCAGATCTGAGACCGGTCGAAATCTCTACCTTTCGTGGTCCAAATCTCTCACCACAGAACCGAAATTCTTACTCAACGAGTATTGAAGAAGATCTTCTCTATCGTGATTTCACTATTAACTCTTTTGCGCTTCCGCTTGTGGGAAGCTCCCTCCATTTTGCAGAGCATGCACTGGAGGATGTTAATCAACGAATCATAAGAGCGATTGGAAACCCAACCTTACGCTTCACAGAAGATCCGTTACGATTGCTAAGAATGGTTCGGTTTGCCTGTGGTAAAGATTTTTCTATTGAGAATGAAACTCTTTCTCAAGCTCTAACCCTCAGGAGAATGCTCTCTCAAGTAAGCACCGAAAGAATTCGCGATGAGTTTAGTAAAATCCTTCTCTCTGAAAACCCGGATAGAGGACTCCAGCTTATTCTCAAGCTTGAATTCATTGATTCGATCATACCTGAACTCAAAGCCTGCGTTAATTTTGAACAAAACCGCTATCATCGAGCCGATCTCCTTACCCACACCCTTGAAGTAGTACGTTCTACCTCACCTGAACTCCGTTTACGCCTTGCAGCTCTTCTTCACGATATCGGAAAACCTCAAACACTCTCTATCGATCCAGAAACAAAGGAGAGACATTTCTATAAGCATGAGGTTGTCGGAGCTCTTGATGCTGAACATATTCTCTCTCGCCTTAAATACCCTAGGCAACTTATCCAAGATGTTGTTACCTTAGTTCAAACTCATATGAGACCAATTGAAGCGGGAGCGAGCGGTCTTCGTCGTCTGCTTCGAGACACTGATACTCTTTTCCCACTCTGGCGAGAATTAAAGATCAAAGACACCCTTGCCTGCAAGATAGATGAAAAGGACTTTAACGAGCGTCTTTCTCGCTTTGATGAAGAGATTGAAAAGATCAAACAGGGCCCAGAGCTTTCACCCCTCTCAAGTCTCGCCATTAACGGAAACGATCTCCTCGCTCTGGGCATGAAACCCAGCCCAGAAATCGGCAAAATTCTTCGCGCTCTTCATGAAATGGTTCTTGATAATCCAGAGCTAAATGAAAAGGAAGCGCTTTTAAGTATCGTTCATAATCGCCTCAAAATAACTCCAGAATAAAAGTGAGTTTCTCTCGGTTTGCGTCGAACGTACAGATTATTAAAGCTTAATCTAACACGAATACTTCAACCGCCTTGCTTCTCCCTTCAAACTCAAAAGCTCCTAAGGATCGCACGACTATTTTATTCTCGATTAATTTCACGGTATCCTCAGTCAAAAGCAAAAACGCATCATGTTTCTTTGACATATTTGCAAGTCGAAACACAACATTAATGGTATCGCCCATTACTGTAAAATCACGATTTTCTCGAGAACCGATCGCTCCATACAATGCCTCACCAGAATTAATTGCAAATTTAATCCTCCAAGGAAATTGTTGCTGATGATTCCAAACTCCCGACTGTGAAAGTGCCTCTATTCGCGCATTCATTTTAATTGTTGCCTTTACAGCTTGAAGCGCGAGTTCTTCCTTACGATCATGAGCACCACTCCATAGCGCCATCACACAATCCCCGATGTATTTGTCTATTTCCCCTCCACATTCAACTACTATTTTTGAAATCTCCTCAAATGATCTACTTAACATATCTGTTACCTCGTTCATCGGTAACGTTTCAGACATTTTCGTATACTCACAAACATCCGCAAGAAGCACCGTAACTACCATGCTCTGCAATGCAAACGCCTCTGTTTGGAGTGTCTCATCGTCGGTGGACTCTTCTGCAGAGGAGTGTCGAGAGATCTCAATTCGGACATTTCCAATGCTAATTACATCTTCCGTTTGAACGCTGGTTGGGGTCGTAATTCTTCGACCATTAAGAAAGGTGCCATTTAAACTGGAGAGATCGCTCACAACCGCACCATGACGAGAAACACTCAAAATCGCATGATAACGAGAAACGTTCGTATCATTGATACTGATCTCGTTTTCAGAGAGCCTCCCAATACGGAGACTCTCACCTGCGCGTAAAGAGAGCTCTCTTTTTCTACCATCAGGCTCAATGACAGAGATACTCAAGAGTGTTTGTGGATCGGGTATTGTCATAATACCGAAAGAGCTTACCAAAGACGCTCATTGCCGACAATCTCACCAAAGAGAAGGATGTGGAAAGAAACTCATACCCGTTTAAATCCCTTCTGATGGAGAGGTTTAAAGTCAACAGAGTCGAGACGATACTTGACGATCTAACTGGATCTCTCAACTTTCTCAAACCCGTAATATCTGACCCGTTCAATGAGTGTGCTCCTACTGATCCCGAGTTCTTTTGCACAAGCGCTCTTATTCCAGCGCATTCGTTCAAGGGTGGTTCGAATAATCTCTTTTTCCACTACTTCAATTGCATCTCTTAACGGACGATCTCCGCGCTTTATAATAGATCGACGGGCCTCCACCTCCTGCCGGATATGTGCAGACAGAAAAGTGGATTCAATAACTTCAACACTTTGATAAAGGACCGACATACGCTCTATTTCATTTCGAAGTTCACGAACATTCCCTCGCCAGGAGTAGTCCAGAAGGCACTGTTGTGTCTCCTCACTAAGAACTTTCCGAAATTTTGGCTCTCTCCTCTCCATGAAATACTCAACAAGAAGTGGAATATCCTCTCTCCGACTCGAAAGGGGCGGCACATTCACAATAAGAGCATTCAGACGGTAATAAAGATCCTCTCTAAAATTCCCTAAGGCAACCTGCTCGGCAAGATCTCGATTGGTAGCGGCGAGAACCCGAATGTTTATCCGCTTTTCTGTCGTTGAACCGAGTGGTAAAAATGTGCCCTCTTGAAGCACTCGAAGCACTTTTGCCTGAAGTGACGGCGACATCTCTGATACCTCATCAAGAAACAGTGTTCCACCATCTGCTGCTTCAAATATCCCCTGCCGATCTCGCCACGCTCCGGTAAAGGCTCCACGGGAGTGCCCAAAGAGCTCCGCTTCTAAAAGGTTTTCATGAAATGCAGCGCAATTTTGCGCTATAAAGGGAGAATCTTTTCGCACAGAGGAGAGATGTATTGCTTTGGCAATAAGCTCCTTTCCTACTCCTGTAGGACCACTAATAAGCACAGGGAGAGTAGCCGCATTGGAGATTTTCTCGATAACAGCAAAGATCTCTTGCATCGGAGAGCTCTTCCCCACAATGCGTTGGGACTCACCAAGACGGTACCCAGTAGGAGTAATGCCAATCATGCAATAACGCTTTATTAAAACCGTTAACACGAGATGAAAGCGACTACGCTTTCATACGCATACCAAAAACCGATCGAAACTACTTCCTGACAGCAGATGAAAAAACGCCGGATTAACCTTTCATCATATCTAAAAATTCACGGTTACTTTTTGTACCTTTCATCTTGTCTTTCAACCACTCCATCGCATCAACAACATTGAGCGGAGTCAACACCTTTCTCAGTAACCAAATACGTTGCAAATCATCATCTGCAATGAGGAGTTCCTCTTTTCTCGTTCCCGATTTGTTAATATCCATCGCTGGAAAAATTCTTCGTTCAACGAGTTTTCGATCAAGAGCAAGTTCCATATTTCCAGTGCCCTTGAACTCTTCGAAAATTACCTCATCCATTCTCGAACCGGTATCGACGAGGGCCGTTCCAATAATTGTTAAACTCCCTCCTTGTTCGATGTTCCGAGCAGCACCAAAGAAGCGCTTTGGCTTATGAAGCGCGTTTGAATCCACCCCTCCAGAGAGAATCTTTCCACTAGCAGGAACAACGGCATTATAAGCGCGTGCTAAACGGGTAATTGAATCAAGCAGAATCACTACATCTTTTTTATGTTCAACAAGACGTTTTGCTTTCTCAATAACCATCTCCGCAACCTGAACGTGTCGGGTTGCTTGTTCATCAAAGGTAGAGCTTATAACCTCCGCCTTCACGTTTCGTGACATATCAGTAACTTCTTCTGGCCGCTCATCGATGAGCAACACGATGAGAATGACCTCAGGATGATTGGTGGTAATTGCATTGGCAATCTCCTGAAGCAGGATCGTTTTTCCTGTACGCGGAGGAGCAACAATGAGTGCTCGCTGCCCTTTCCCGATTGGACAGAGTAGATCAATAATACGCGTAGAGTATTTCTCTGCTCCACATTCTAACCGTAGTCGCTCATCTGGATAGAGAGGCGTAAGGTTATCAAAAAGAATCTTATCTTGCTGTGCATCGGCAGGTTCAAAGTTAATCTCGTTAACTTTGAGTAGTGCGAAATACCGTTCTCCTTCCTTCGGCGGACGAATCTGGCCCGCTACAGTATCTCCCGTTCGCAAAGAAAAGCGGCGAATTTGGGCGGGAGAGACGTAGATATCATCAGGACCTGGAAGGTAGTTGTAATCTGGGGCGCGCAGAAACCCAAATCCATCAGGAAGAGTTTCTAAAACCCCGGAGCCATAAATTTGACCATCGCTTTGTGCTTGGGCTTCTAAGATAGCAAAAATGAGATCTTGCTTACGCATCCCAGCAACGCCCTCGATGCCAAGTTCGTGAGCTATTTTATTTAGTTCTGTGATATCGCTCTTTTTTAAGTCCGCTAGATTCATTCTAAAAAACTCCTCTGTAAAAGAATTTAAACTACGTGATGTGATGTTTGTTATTGTTAAAAAAGTTTCTTACTTACGATCCAAACGTGATTTGGGATTCAATCCTTCATCTCAGATCTGACTGCTTCATCAACAGGCTCTATAAATGAACTCCATCCTTTATGAACTTGAGTCGCACTTATACCCTATTCACTGGCAACCGATTAATTGGAAACACCGATTATTTGAACACTCGGCGGCAAGCAGAAACTTCGTGCCTTCCTATGGAAAAAATCGCACTGAAATGACTTATCCTAACTAAGCCATGTGATAACCCAATTTCCCGGCAGGGTCAACCAATTAAGCTAAAAAATATCACAGCAAATTTAACAAATATGCCACTCTCGACCCTTGAACCACTTTCATATTCTCCGTTCTGCGCTCTTTCGCTCCTGTAATGTTTTTGCCTGCACACTCTTTACATAAAGGGGTTTTAGTTCATCAAAGAACAGATGTGACGTTAATTGTCCCTGAAGGAAAACTGCCTGAGCAACGAACGTCCCTGGGTTTATCGGGTTTGCTTGCTGCTGAGCACCAAGGCGATCAACAGCAAATGAAACTATCTCATTATGATCAATCCCCACATCTCTTCCCATGACTTGCATTAGCACCCCAACATTTCCAATTCGCACCAACTCCTCATCAGAGATCACAAACACTTCACTACGCTCATCTATCTGAAGAGAAGATCTCGCTACCTCAAACACGGAGAGATACTGCTCCCGATCATTCGCACGAAGCATCGGAAGCAAAAAACGACCGAGATCACGGTAAGATAAACTCCTTGCAAGCATCACCGATACCCCCACGACCGGTATTTCTAGAGCGCTTGAAAAACCTAGTGCTAATCCGATACCATTACGAATTCCGGTATAACTTCCAGGACCAACCGCTACCCCAATCGCACTGAGATTTTGAAGCCTCATGCTACCAGATTTCAACACCTGATCAATGAGCGATAAGGTATTTTCAACTACTTTTTCATCGTCAGCGGAGGCTTCTGCAATTACTTTCTCTCCGCACACTAACGAGACATGAGCAGAAAAATCTGTTGTATCAACCCCTAAAATGAACTTTGAAGTATCGCTGCTTATGGCTTTTTCTCTGTTTCTTGCCACTCAATTTTTCCTTTTCCATGATCACGAACAAAGTCATTTCGAATCGCAAGAATCATCAACCCAAGCAGTAACAGCACACCAAACTGCTGTGCAAGTTCTCGCTTTTTTATACTAATCGGTCCAAAGAGCGCTTCTAAGAAAAAAAACAAAAGATGCCCTCCATCAAGGACAGGAATCGGCAGCAGATTTAAAACGGCAAGGCTGACACTTAACCAGACCATAAAGTTAATAAGGTATTCTATTCCTTGCTCCTTTTGGCGGTTTGCCTCCTGAAAAATAAAGATCGGCCCAGCGATCTCCTCCGGCGAGATCTTTCCAGCAAGCATTCGCCAAATACCTTCTGCCGTATCTATAGTTCGCTGATACGTTTCTAAAAAAGATATCGTCACCGCTCGATCCAAGGGAACTTCCCGGTGAGCAAGCATCGGCTCTACTCCAATAAAAAAGGCGTTTTTTGTATCGCCATTAATCATCCGTGCTTCTTTTTTAAGAGGCAAAACGGGCAACGTTAGCTGCTTACCATCGCGATCGACATGGAGCGTTATCGTGTCTCCTGTCCCGTTATGAACGGTTTGTGCAAGCTTTTCCCAACTATCAAGAGAGACATTATCGATAGCTAAAACGAGATCCCCTTTGAGGAGCCCTGCTTTCTGTGCTGGAGAGTTCTCTTGGACCGCACCAATAACAGGCTCCTCCACAAGATAGGGTTCTCCAAAGGTGATCACCCCAATAAAAAGAAGCACAATTGCAAGAAGAAAATTAAACAGCGGTCCAGCAAAGACAATTAAGGACTTTGCAATAAGTCCCTTTTCGATAAACCAATTACTTCGGTCCCCTCCGGGAGTTGTTTGTTGATCGATAGCTCTGACTTCTTCATCGGTCTCCTGGGGACCGGTGATCATATCGGGCATATCTCCAACCATCCGCACGTATCCACCAAGCGGAATAAGAGAAACGGTATACTCAGTCTCCCCTCTCCGAAAGCGAAGCAGCGAAGGCCCAAAACCGATTGAGAATTTTAAAACACCCACTCCAAACAATTTTGCAAATAGGAAGTGTCCAAATTCATGGACAAGAATAAGTATGCCCAAAACAAGAATCGGCACGATAATAATGCTGAGAGTACTACCGATCTGGTCTAATGCCATATTTTATCTAGCGTAACAAAACGCTGCTCCTACTTTCTCGTTACTGTATCCATTGATTCTAAAGAAACTTTGAAAGCTCTTGCTTAAAGCTGTTGCTTCAATTCAGATGCTCTTTTTCTCCCCCAAGCGTCAGCAAGCTCCACCTCATTGAAATCGCTACTAAAAACATTACTATATTGAAATACGGTCTCCCTTACTAACTCCACAATAGAAGAATAACATATTTCTCTACTCAAAAATGAGGACACCGCCACCTCGTTTGCTGCATTAAGCACTGCCCCTAGGGTTCCCCCCTCTTTTAACACCTCATAACAAAGTTTAACCGCGGGGAAACGATCTTCTTCTAGTCTGGCAAACTCCAATCGAGCGGCCTTAGTAAAATCAAATGGTGACATACCACTTGAAATCCGCTCTCCTCTTTTCTCTGCTGGCTTCTCACTACAAAGCGCACCCAATGCAAAAGCAATCGGAGCATGCATACTTGTTTCTGATAAACCAGCAAGAAGCTGCCCATCTTGATACTCAACAAGACCATGCACAATACTTTGGGGATGAATGACTACCTCAATTTTTTCTGCTGGAAATCCAAACAACCAAGCCGCTTCGATCACTTCAAAGCCTTTATTCATCAACGTCGAAGAATCGATCGAAATCTTTGCTCCCATCTCCCATCGTGGGTGACGAAGCGCCTGTTCAGGAGTAACCTCAGGAAATTTTTCCTTTGGCAGTGTTAAAAATGGACCGCCTGACGCAGTAAGAATAATTCGCCTGATTCCTTTTTGACGATTATCAGCAAGAAGACATTGATAGAGATTGCTGTGCTCGGAATCAAGTGGAATAACCACTGAGCGACTTTGCTTTAAGGCTTCACGCACTAACGCTCCACCCGCAACAAGTGACTCCTTATTTGCCAGTGCCACTTGCTTATTGCACTGCAGAGCCTGAAGCAGCACCTCCAGTCCAAGAAACCCAACGACTGCGATTACCACGGTATGTACCGTAGGGAGGCCCACACAATGTCTCAGGGCTTCCTTCCCACACTCCACAACCACGTTTGCCCCGAGCTCTCTCTTTACCTCACGCCATCCATGCTCATCTGAAATCGCTACAAATTCTGGTTGAAACTCCCGAATTTGCTGAAGTAACAATTCATAGTTTTTTCCACACGCAAGCGCAGAAACCTTAAAGCGATCCCGATTGTTGCGAACCACCTCAAGCGTTGATTGCCCAATTGATCCCGTAGATCCAATGACTGAAATGTTTCCTGGATTCATCAAAGTTCTTTCTCAGTATTTCAAGTGCTTATGCAACAACCTGAATAAAAAAGAGAATCGGTGCTGCAAAAAGTAATCCATCCACTCGATCTAAGATACCACCATGGCCAGGAAATAGAGTTCCAGAATCTTTGACGTTAAAACTCCTTTTTATCAAGGACTCCACTCCATCTCCAACCTGGGTAAGCACCCCAGCAACCACTCCATAGAAGAAAAACAAAAGGAGGTTATTCTCAAGTCCAAGCAGATACACTGCAAAAATGGATCCCACGACCGCTCCACATAAGCCAGAAATCGCTCCGGCGATCGTTTTATTTGGACTAATCCTTGGGCTCAATTTTCGTTTTCCAAAAGTTCTTCCACCAAAATATGCGGAAGTATCAGAAAAGATAACAACGAAAAAAAGCCACACAAGAAGCATACTACTTTTATGAATGTCACTGACAATCACTAAGATGCTTCCTAAAATACCCGTATAGACGAGCCCTAAAAAACACGCTGGCAAGGTCTCTCGATACGGGATCTCGTCACGCTCTCGCTCGACAAAGAAAAGATGAAGACCAAATGAGAGCATCGCCGCAAGAATTACTCCCCCACCCCAACCGCTAAATCCATAGAGGAAATAAGAAAGCACCGGCAGGGAATGAACAAGGCACAGTTGTATTTTTCTCTGTTGATCAAAGGGTGTCGAAAAAGAAAGAAATTCATAATTCATCAATAAAAAACAGACTACTGCTAAAATAATAAGCGTATATCCTCCGAAATAAAGAATTAACGCGAGAGGAGGAAGAATCACTGCTGCGGTGAGAATTCTTTGTTTTAACATTCTGCCCGTAGCTCCCGTTTGTTCACTATTTCTTTTCCCGTAAGCCCAAAACGCCGCTCACGAGTTCGATATTCATCAATACACCTGCGAAAAGAATTTTCATCAAACTCTGGCCATAACTCTTTTGTTACAACGATTTCTGCATACGCAAGTTGCCAAAGTAAAAAGTTTGATATTCTCATTTCACCACTCGTTCGAATGAGGAGATCCGGCTCCGGCATCTCTTTTGTCCAAAGAAGTGATTCGAAATAATTTACGGTAAGATCTGTAATCGCTATCTCTTTATTTTCGACCTGACGACAAGCCTCTTTTGCCGCAGCCACAATCTCTTCTCGTCCGCCGTAACTCACCGCAAGGGTCAGCATCAGTTTGTCATTTTTTATGGTCTTTTCCATGTCGTGAAAAAGCGCTTTACGCACAAAAAGTGGCAGGCGAGCAAGATCTCCTATCGCATGGAGGCGTATTCCATTTTTTAACAGATCCGCTAATTCAGAATTAAGATAGTCACTAAAGAGCTTCATCAGCCCAGATACTTCATCGGGAGCTCTATTCCAGTTTTCGGTTGAAAAACTAAACAACGTCAGATGAGAAACTCCAAGAGAAAGACATGCTTCCACAACCTTTCTTACGCTTTTTGCTCCTGCTCGATGTCCTTCAAGACGGGCAAGATTTCTACTCTCTGCCCAACGTCCATTGCCATCCATAATAATTGCAACATGCCGGGGCACATCGTTAATGGGAGTCATCTGGGTTATCATTGTAAGCGAATCATTCTGAATAAATTGCAATCTTGGATTTAGTAGCTCTTTGTATGTTCGCTCCAATTGAGGTTTGTCCTGACCTTAAGAGGGCTGTGATCAGGATTAAATGGTCGGCCAAGCACACCGATCCAAACACCATTTCTTCACCTTGTCATACTTCCATAATCTCTGCTTCTTTTGCAGAGAGAATCTTATCTACTTCGGTGATATGTGCATCAGTTATTTTCTGAACTCTGTCTACTCCGCGCTTTGAATCATCTTTAGTGATTGTGCTATCTTTTTCTAACCGCTTGAGGTGCTCATTTGCATCGCGTCGGTGGTTACGGATTGAAACCCTGATGTCTTCGGCCATTTTATGGAGATGTTTGATAATGTTTTTTCGACTCTCTTCGGTAAGTGCGGGAATGGCGATTCGAATCGTATTCCCCTCACTCGATGGGTTTAATCCTAAGCCTGCATTTTGAATTGCTTTCTCAATGGCCTGCACCGCACTTCGATCATAGACCTGAAGAACGATAAGACGAGCTTCTGGAGTGCTCATCTGACAGAGTTGAGTCAATGGCGTCTTTGCGCCATAGTACTCTGCGGACACGCCTTCAAGAAGTCCTGTCGAGGCACGACCGGTCCTGACTTTTGTTAACTCTTTTTTAAAATGAAGAATTGCTTTTTGGCATTCGTTCTCATGTGCGGCAATTACAGCGTCAAAATTTTGTGGCTCCATACCAACACCTTCATCGCTAACTTACATAGGTTCCAATATCTTCACCGGCAATAACTCTCGGGATATTTCCATGACAGTTAAGATTAAATACCCGAATCGGGATATTCTCCTCCATACACAGAGAGATAGCTGTCGCATCCATAACATCAAGTTGATTTTTCAAAACATCTAAAAATCCGATCTTTTGAAACATAATCGCATCCCCGTTCTTCACCGGGTCTTTATCATAGACACCATCAACCTTCGTTGCTTTAAAGATTACCTCTGCGGCAATCTCCTTAGCGCGAAGCGCTGCTGCAGTATCGGTCGTAAAGAAAGGGTTTCCAGTTCCCGCGGCAAAAATAACTACACGTCCTTTTTCTAAATGTCTCTTTGCTCGACGGGTAATAAATGGCTCACAGACTTCATTCATGTCGATTGCTGACATTACTCGGGTCATCGTCTGCTTTCGCTCTAGTGCATCCTGAAGGGCAAGAGCGTTGATGACTGTGGCGATCATCCCCATATAATCTGCAGACACACGATCCATCCCCGCCACGCTTGCCGAAACTCCTCGAAAAATATTTCCACCCCCAACAACAATAGCAACTTGGACTCCCGTTTTTACAACTTCGGTAATCTCCCGTGCTATTCGTTCTAAAACAGCAGGCTCAATCCCAAACCCACTCTCTCCGGCTAGCCCTTCCCCACTTAGTTTGAGAAGAATCCGCTTATATTTCAAGAAAGCTCCTACAAGATTTTATTTTCGTGTTCTCAACAAAACTTCCCTACTTCTTTCCAACTTCAAACCGAGCGAAGTGTCTCACAACAATTTTCTCACCAACTTTAATACTTAAGTCCTGGATGAGATCCCCAATACTTTTCTTTCCACCTGAATCTCGAGCATCAACTTGCTCTAATAAGCAATTCTCTGCATAAAACTTTTCTAACTTCCCAGAAACAACCTTGTCGGCAACTTTCTCCTGCCCTGGCTTTATCTGGCTGCGATAAATCTCACTTTCTCGTTCAATCACGGCTGGACTGACCTCTTCTCGACTCACATAAGACGGAGCAGCCCAGGCGATATGCATCGCCACGGTACGAGCCATCTCCTGAAACTCCTCACCACGAGCAACAAAATCCGTCTCGCAGTTCAGTTCAAGAAGAACTCCGACCTGAGATCCGGGATGAATATAGGAAAGTACAATTCCTTCAGCAGTCTCCTTCTGGGCCCGTTTTTCTACGTTTTTTAGCCCTTTCTTTCGAAGATGATCAACTGCTTTTTCAAAATCACCTCCTGCCTCATGGAGAGCTTCTTTGCATGCCATGAAACCCGCTCCCGTTCTTTCACGGAGCTCTTTTACCATCTGTGCACTTACAGCTTCACTCATAGATTAACTCTTCCACTTCATCTTGCCATTTACAATAGACTCATCATCAGAGCAGCACCACACCTTTAGTAGAGCATCTCTGCAGTAAAACATCTCTCCTGGGGATGCCTAGAAATTTATCGATGAGAGAGTAGTTTAGAGAGTAGCGTACGAAGTACTGTATTACGTATTCTCTACTTCCGAAACACCTTCAGGGGAGATCTCCTCACCTTCTTGCAAAAACTCATTTTCTACTTTTTTCTCTTCTCCCGCTTTCGCAGATCGTTTTCGAGAGCCTTTTTCAGCCGGAGCCTCTTCCTTATCTTTTGTTTTAATCTTTCTCTCGGCGTAGATTCGCTTTCCCTCAAGAACCGCATCAGCAACGGCTGATGCAAACAACCGAATCGCTCGTGTTGCGTCATCGTTTGACGGAATAGGGAAATCTACCCCCTGTGGACTACAGTTCGTATCCACTAAAGCGATCACTGGGATATCTAATCGCTTTGCTTCTCGAAGCGCGATCTCTTCACGTTTAATATCAACAACAAACAAGAGATCCGGAGAGGAGTACATCTCTCGAATACCTTCAAGCGAGAACAAAAGCTTTTCGCGTTCACGGTCCATCATCAACCGTTCTTTTTTGGTAAACTTCGGACCGATTTTTTGCATTAACGCTTGTGCTCGTTCTCCTTCCTTCTCATCTTTTTGATCAGAACGATCTTGCTGCTCCTGAATAGCAGCCCGTTGCAGCGTCAGTCGCTCCTCTTCCTCAACAAGCGTTTGTTCAATCGTTTTTAGTCGCTCAATACTTCGGCGAATCGTTTGAAAGTTTGTAAGCATTCCTCCGAGCCAACGACGACAAACATAAAAGCCAGCACATCGTTTTGCTTCTTCAATAATCGCCTCTTGGGCCTGCTTCTTCGTTCCTACAAAAAGGATCGATCCCCCACGTGCCATCGTGTTTACAATCGCCTCTCGTGCTGCTGCCCAAGAGGTTACCGTTTTCGGGAGATTAATGATGTGCACACCGTTTCTTACGGTGTAAATATAGGGGGCCATTGCTGGATGCCACCGACTCGTTTGGTGTCCAAAGTGAACACCAGCTTCCAACAATGTCTTTAATGAGATCTCGACTGCCGGTCTTAACGATTTTTCAGAAAGAGAGAGAAAATCCTTTGAGAAATCTCCATTTGAAGAATCCTTAGAGGAATCAGAAGGCGCATCATTGGTATTTTTCTTTCGACCCCCTCGGGTGGCTTTTTCTTTCTTGCCACTTGCTGGAGATGAAATCACAGGTTCTGTTGTTTCCACGTTACAATACTCCACATTTCTCGGTTATACCTCCCCTCACCGTGAATTAAAGTTTTTAAGCTTGGTCGGGTAAAGCGCTTATTTTAGCATACTTTACCTGAGTCAACCCTAATTCAAAATCAGAAGCTTTATGGGAAAAGATTCCTAACCCACTGAATTATCAGAAGATTTGTGGACAATTCCCTATCACCACTGCCGCACGTAAACTTTGCACGTTTTACCGCTAAAGCAGGTGCTTAAAGCCGCTAACCGACTTATAAGCATTCTGAGCACCAAGATCTATTAATATGGTGAGGGTGCAAAAATTATGGCGAAGGGTAACACACTCAAATTATAACTTCAACGAAAACGAAAAGTCTCTCCTAAACAGATCATTTGAGAAAATCTTAATCAACCTGTGACGACTTCGCCAATAAAAAGGCGGCCAGTGCGGCCCCCCCCGTCTGCGCTTCCGGCTCTGGGCGATCGCTACTTCTCTCGGGATGGATCGTTTCCATCCTAACACTCCTCAGCAGAATAGCTGGATTAGTAAGAGATAGCGTGATTGCGACCGGATATGGAGCTTCCTCACTCTCAGACGTTTTTTTTGTTGCCTTTAGGATCCCTGATTTTCTTCGACGGATGGTTCATGAGGGATCATTGAACACAGCATTTATTCCTGTAATCGCCGAAGGTTTTCATCACTCACCCCAATCAGGTAAAAAAACAATTCAGGCACTGATGACCTTCACCCTGCTTCTCACTGGTATTCTTTCAATTGTAGGAGTTGTTTTTAGTAAAGAGATCGTGTTTTTTCTCTCACCTGGTTTTGGATCTGACACTAAGCAGAGTGCACTGGCTGCATCACTTCTTCAAATTATGTTCCCCTATGTTGTTTGCGTAGGTGTGTTAGCACTAAGCTCTAGCCTCCTCAACTACCTGGGACATTTTGCCCTTCCCGCACTCTCTCCAGTCATACTCAATCTCTCCATTATTGGCGCGGCGATCGTCTCCCATTACGTATTTTCAAATACTATTTATGCTCTTGGTTGGGGGGTCGTGATTGGTGGCCTCCTATCTTTTCTCCCCCAGCTTTTCTATCTAAAGAAGTTTGGATTTACCTTTTCTTTTCAAGCATTTTGGAGAGAAAACTCCGTTAAAAAGCTCTCCTGTGTTGCTCTCCCAGCGCTCTTTAGCGCTTCGCTCTACCAGTTGATGATCTTTATTAACACTCTCTTTGCCTCCCTGTTTCAGGAAGGAAGTATCTCCACACTCTATTATGCCGATCGTCTTTTTCAATTCCCCTTAGGGGTATTTGCGGTTGCTGTCGTTAGTGTGTTACTTCCGAAATTCTCAAAATTGGCTGTTGCAAATGATGATCAGGCGCTCCTCCAGAACCTCTCTCTTGGTTTAGAATGGCTCTCTTTTATTACTATTCCTGCATCTGTTGGATTATGGATGCTCTCTTCCCCTATCGTGCGACTGTTATTTGAACATGGAAACTTTACCACTTCTGACACCATTGAAACTGCTCATTTACTTTCACTCTTTGCACTCGGACTTTGGGCTGTAAGTGCGCAAGGCCTCCTCCTTCGAGCATATCTGTCAAAAAAGAACTCTTTCATACCAGTAGGAGTCACCTCTCTCTCTCTCCTCCTTCATCTATTTCTTTCGCTATTGCTTTTAGGAACTTCCCAATTAGATTCCCCTGAAAAGAACGCTTTTACTGAACAGATCTCAAGACTTCTGGAGAACCTCTCTCTGTTTTCTTTTGGGGTTTCAGGTTTAGCGCTTGCAACGAGCATTACATCGTTTTTTTCTTTGTTTCTTTTCATCCTCCTCCTTCCTACAATACAGCTCTCCCTTGAGAGAAAGCGGGTAGGAAGAGGAATCATCAAAGCACTCAGCTCAAGTGTGATGATGATTGTGTATTTATTGCTCTTAAGAACGATGATTCGCTCTGAAACGGTGCTCTTACTTTTGGGGATTGTTGGTGGAGCGACGATCTATTTTGTTGTCGCACTACTTTTGCGGTTTGAACCAGCGGTGCTTATTTTTTGTTACTTCCGAGACGTTCTGAATCGACGTTTGCCCGCGGCTTAGTACCGTTTAAAATTAGTACTGTTCAAAAATGGCGCTTAACCGCTCATGGGATTCAGAAAAAGTGGTATAGTCATCTACCTCTTGTTGCAGAAATTCTAATAATTTCATCTCTACTCGAAGTGCCTGTTCAAGTTCATCATCTATCTGTCCCCCAAGAGAGATCAGATCTCGATCTTTTTCGAGTCGAGTAAATAGCCTTTTTAGTTTCCGCACCGTGTTTTTCATCTCTCCATCTTGGAGCTTTGAGGCGAGTCTTGAAACGGAACCTAAAATATCAATCGCAGGATAGTGCCCACTTTCTGAAAGAGCTCTTGTAAGTAAAAGATGGCCATCGGTGAGACTCTTAATCTCATCAACCATCGGATCTTCATCGAGATCTGAAGAGAGTAAGACCGTATAGAGGGCGGTGATTGAGCCAAATTGGTTTGTGCCGCTTCTTTCAATAAGCTCTGGAAGCGCCGCAAACACAGATGGAGGATATCCACGGCGCACTGGCACCTCACCAGCCGCAAGCCCCACCTCACGAAACGCTCGAAAGAGCCTCGTTAAAGAGTCAATTTCAAGAAGCACCCGTAAGCCCTGATCGCGAAAGTATTCAGCAACTCTTGTCGCTGTGTAGGCTGCACGAATTCGTGACAATGGAGATTCATCACTGGTAGAAACAACAACAACAGAGCGCTTGCGAGTCTCTGCATCTAAGGTATCAAAAAGAAGTTCTTGTACCTCTCGTCCCCGTTCTCCGATTAAGCCAAAAACATTGATATCAGCGGAAGAGTTTTTAGCGATCATCGCAAGCAAGGTCGACTTCCCCACCCCTGGCTCTGCAAGCACACTAAGCCGTTGACCACAACCGAGCGTTAAAAAAGTATCAATCGCCCGCACGCCGGTAACAAATACCTGATCAATTGGCTTTCGAATAAGGGGGCTTGGAGCACTGTTAAAAATACTGGCACGGTATGATGGAAGAGGTGGAGGGGTCGTTTCCTCTCGATAGAGCTCCTCGCCTAAGGCGTTAATTACTGTTCCGAGAAGGTGCGGACCGAGAAATACCTGCAAAGGTTCACGAAGAAGCTCCACCTCAGCACCGGGAACAATATCTCGAGGTGGAGAAAGAGGACTGAGTACCACGACGTGCCGAGAAAATCCAACAACTTGAGCAAGAAGCCGTGTACTTCCATCTTCTTTTTTGCTCTCTCTCCTTGTTTTTATGGAGACGAGATCGCCAATTGCAGCCCCGGTAACAGTAGCGCGAAGCACTGGACCGGATATCTCAAGTAACCTGCCCTTAATCGTAACTGGAGTTACTGATTTTATCTCTTCGTTAATCCGACTTAGATTAATCATGCTCACCAGTTTGATTCACTGTTACTTCTCACTAGCAGCTTCTTCCATGCTTGGAACAACTCGTAGAAGATGATTTTTGATAGCACGAAGATGAGAAGTTACTGATGACTCGATGATTGATACATCGGTTTCAATTCTTGCATTTCCTCGAACCATGCCCACCTCCTCGCGAAGAAGGATCTCGATCGGGACTTGCAAAACAGCGCTTAGTTCAGAAATACGTGCACGGAGAAACTCTAAATCATCGGGAGAAACAACAAGTGAGATCTGCGATGCTTGGCTAACCTGAGTAAGGGCTCTCGTAACTCGCTTTAAGATACTTTCTGGTTTTTCTTGAATGGAATCGCCAATGACTTCTTCTGCAACTGTTAGTGCGATCTCAACAAGCTTTTCTTGTTGTTCTTTTAAAGTCTCCCTCTTAATTTTCTCTATTTCAAGGAGTTTTGCGGTGAACTGTTTTTTTCCTTCTTCGTAGCCCTCATCAAAAGCACGTTGATTTTCTGCTGCAATTATTCTTTGTGCATCAAGGAGAAGTTTTTCAGCGTCGGCCCGTGCGGCTACGATTATTCGTCGGCTTCTCTCAACAGCGTCGGATACACCGTTAATATTATCATTATCATCTATTGTTTTATCAAGATTTGAAAATCTGGTCGTCATCTACAGCCTTTTTGACGTTATGTTGGTAGTAAGCAGATATTACCCGATAAAAAATAAGAGTAAAGACAGCAACTCAAATAGCTAAGCGCTTAAGCATTAAAAAAAAGTATCTGGCACTTTTTTTAGCACTATGGGTAATTTTATGTTGTTTTTGTTTCCGAATATCGGACGCGCGGATCTTGCTCCGATATTCGGACCTTCTATGCGGCTAGGGTGTGGTTTATTTTGTTTTCTGAGGGGCTTTCCTCTTTTTTCTTTTCCTCCTCTAACAAGCCACAAAGAGTAAGAATAGTTCGTTGACAGAGGTTTAAGTGGTTACAAACACTTGCAAAAGAGAAGAGATAGTTATCTTCGCGAGAAAGAAAATAATTTCTAGCGTCCCTATGAGCAGTACCCCCTTTTGAAATATCCTCCATCGCCGTTCGAAGGATTGCTCTCATAAGGTTCTTCTCTGGCTCTGACCCATCAAAAGATGAATGATCATCAAACGCAGTAAATATTGCTGTTTCTGCTTTCAAAACCTGCACCCAAAAGTGATAAAGATCCTTACAGTGAAGTAATAATCGTCATAAATCGCGTTGTTCTATAGAGAATTTAGCTGACAGTTTTTGTAAGGATATCGACGGATTACCACAAACTTTTTATATCCTCACAAAACAAATCAGCATCAAAATAGTGGAGGCTTTAACTATGTTCATTCCAAAAACAGAATACCTCTCAAGAACACTCCCCCCTCGGGGCGAGGCTTTGCGAAAATCTCTCTTCAAGGGTCAGGAAGGTGAGAGCTTCAAAGAATCTATCGAATCCCTCCTCAGTGCTGATGCTGTAGAGGTGGTAAAAAATGATGAAGATCTTACTAAGAAAGAGCACAAACAAAAAAAAGAATTACCACAAAAAGAGACCTCCCCAACTCATCTCAATATTACCGTCTAGAAGGTTCTTTC
Organism: uncultured Bdellovibrionales bacterium; assembly: GCA_964505555.1. GTDB lineage: Bacteria > Bdellovibrionota_C > UBA2361 > SZUA-149 > CAZDIO01 > CAZDIO01. Next base: position 7,656 of record CAZDIO010000178.1, on the reverse strand, counting down.
TGAGCGAGGAACCTGCAGAGAGAAGCTAATTTCCTAAAGATCTTGTTTCGTCAATGAGTCGCCGTGCTGTGGTTGCAACTTCAACAAGCTCCACCGGCTTTGAAAGACAACGATCAACTCCAAGTTTTAGAAACCTCTCAATATCAAAAACGAAAGCCTTCGAACTGAGTAAGATAATCGGAACTTTTGATGCACTTGGGTTTGAGCGAATCACTGCCACCATGTCTTCACCTGGAAATCCAGGGATATCGTTCTCCACAACAGCAAGTTCAATACGCTTTTCACGTAGCACCTTTGTAACCTCAGTACCTGAAGTTGCATAGAGGATCTGAAACCCCTGATGAGCAAGATACCTCTCCAGCATCTCTCGAGCCTGTGGATCATGATCAACAAGGAGAATCGTCTCTCCATGTCCTTGCGGACGCGTTCTGATTTCTCTTTCCCCCTCTTCTGATTTCCCCTGCTCAACCTCAATTCGCGCCGCAGGGAGGTTCACCCAAAATGTCGAGCCCCGTCCTTCCTCCGACTCAAAATCTACCGTGCCTTTATTCACCTCAGCCAGCCGCACCGTAAGTGGCATTCCAAGTCCTGTTCCCATCTGCGCAAGTGCATACTGGTTTTCTACACGCTCAAACGCATTAAAGACCTTCTCGCGCTCAGTTTCTGCAATTCCAATCCCAGTATCAGTAACGGAGATCTTCACCCGATTGTTTGCCAGTCGCTGCGCTTTAATCGTAATCTGACCACCGTCTGGGGTATACTTCACCGCGTTTGTTAGAAAGTTAATTAACATCTGTCGAATGTGGCGTTTGTCGCAGATCACCCCAAGGGTGTCTTCCACATTTTCAAGAACTACTTTGTGATTCTTTGCATGAGCCTGAGAACGGATTACTTTTGAGAGGTCACTAAGAAGTGGCTTTAATGCGATGTCTAACGGTTTTGCCGTTACCTTTCCTGCTTCAACTTTTGCATAATCAAGAACATCATTGACGAGATCAAGAAGATGGTCAGCGCTGTTTTTCACCATGTTACAAGTTTCACGTTGTGCATCGGTGATCGGTCCACAAAGCCCATCAAGAAGAAGCTCCGTGCCGTTTAAAACAATCCCCAGTGGACCCCGAATTTCATGGCTGAGGTTTGCTAAAAATCCTGTTTTTGCCCGAACAGACTCCTCACTTTTTGCCCGCATCTTTAAAAGTTCTTCGGTAAATTGCGCATCAATCAACATCAGCGCTCCTTGGGTGGCAAGAAGCTCTATAACCTCTCTGTCTGAAGAGGTTGGCTCCTCCTCAAGCTCGACGCGTAATGCCCCAAATGAGGTCCCAGCAAAAGCAATCGGTTGTACAAGAATATTACCAATTTTTTTCAGTGAGGATGAGTCCTCATTACATGCCTCAACGAGCATTGATTGTGAGTTGATATTTGAAGGACTGCCAATTAACATCGCTTGTGACCAGAGTTCTGATTCTGCTTCATAGAGCGATAACTCTGCCGATCGTGCATTGAGTCCTTCGTAGGCAAGCTCCACAATCCGACGGAGGTTCTTTCCTAACTCACTCTCAGAAAGTCCTCCCTCTGCTTGAAAAGCGTGAGCAACTTTTTGTAATCGTTTTGACTGTAGTAAAAAATCGGCAAGCTTATCTTCTAGTGAACCTTGCAATGTCGTAAGACCCATTGCTTGGAAGGTCTTATCCACAGCATCAAGCATCTTTGCATGGGAGATATATTTTAGACACACCCCTACCCAGGCAACAAAATTTATTCCAGAAAGAATATGAATCGGAATAGGAACTTCTTGCCACACACTGTAGACAAGCGGCGCACCACCAAGGAGGATAGTCCCTGCACAGTAAAGCTTATCAAGAAGTCGAGATTTCATCGTTTCGTCTCTAGAGGTAAAGACACTTGCTGTTCTTTCTCTACTAAAACGACAAAAGAGGAGATTTTCTTAAAAAGGAGGGGAAAATAGATGACAATCCCCGATTAACTGAGCGGTTTGGTATTGATTTATAGGTTTAATCTTCTTAACTAGCTATGATCTTTACAATTTCTTCTTTCAACAATCGGATCGCCTCTTCAAGTCCAAGCCCCCGATCGCTAAATGAAAGTTGCTTCCCCCTAACGACACTCCTCACCTCAACTCCCTCTCGAAATGGATATTCTAAGATCTCAACAGAAAATTTCTCGCTATCAATACTCAGCGTCGTAATTTTCTTACTTCTTTTTTGCAAACTTCCTATTCCCATTCAATCGTTGCTGGTGGTTTGGTAGAGACATCAAGCACCACCCGATTAATTCCCGTAATCTCATTGACGATCCTTGTTGAGATCCTTCTCAACACCGGTTCAGGAAGATAATACCAATCCGCTGTCATTCCATCTCGTGAAGTTACTGCGCGTATTGCAACGGTCTGTTCATACGTGCGCCCATCACCCATGACTCCGACGCTATAGACTGGGAGTAAAACAGCAAATGCTTGCCACAGCTCATTTGTTAGACCGGCTTGGGCGATCTCTTCCTCTACAATCTTGTCTGCACCCCGAAGGATTTCAAGTTTCTCAAAGGTAATCTCTCCAAGACATCGAACCGCAAGCCCAGGACCCGGAAAGGGCTGCCTTGAAAGAAGTGCGTGCGAAACTCCTAACCCTTTTCCAACCAGACGAACTTCATCTTTAAAAAGCTCCCGAAGTGGTTCAATCAGTTCCAACTTCATATTTTCGGTCAATCCACCCACATTGTGGTGGCTCTTAATTGTTACCGAACTACCAACAACAGAAACACTTTCAATAACATCTGGGTACAGCGTCCCCTGAACGAGATATCTCACATTTGAAATCTTCTCTGCTTCCTCTTCAAATACCTCAATAAATACCCGGCCGATAATTTTTCGCTTCTTCTCCGGATCCGTAACTCCTGAAAGTTCGCGAAGAAATCGCTCGCTGGCGTCTACTTTTTGAACTTGCAATCCAAGTTCATGAAACGAGGCCATCACCTCTTCGGCTTCATCTTTTCTTAGAAGTCCATTATCTACAAAGATGCAAAACAATCTCTTTCCAATCGCTCGCTCGACAAGCACTGCCGCAACCGTGGAGTCTACCCCGCCACTCAGCGCACAGATCACATTTCCAGAAGGAACAAGTTTCTTCACCCCGGTAATAACTTCTGAAGCAAAGTTCTTTGGATCCCAATCTTTTTCAAGCCCCACCACATTAAAAAGAAAGTTATAGAGAACCTTCTTTCCTTCCGGTGTGTGATGAACTTCCGGATGAAATTGAACACAATAGATCTTTCTCTTCTCATCAGCACACGCAGCAATCGGAGAGCCAGCAGATGTTGCAATTGACTTAAATCCCGGAGGAAGCTTTATTACCTTATCACCATGACTCATCCACACTGAAAGCTCTTCACCTTTTTTCCAAGATGAGAACACCCCTGTTGGTTCCTCAATTTGAATCTTTGCTGGACCAAACTCACGCATCGCAGCACTCACACCAGAAACGTTTCTCCCTTGAAGCTCCGCTATTGGATCTCTTGCCCATCCGCCGACCTCACCACCAAAATCTTTCGCGATAAGCTGCATTCCGTAACAAACACCAAATATTGGAATCCCTGCATGGAGCACCTCAGTAGCAACTCGGGGTGCCTCACTGCTATTTACCGAAGCTGGTCCACCAGAAAGAATAAGTGCTTTTGGATTTTTCCCTAAGATCAATGCCGGAGAAGAAGGCCCCGGAATCACCTCACAGTAAAAACCAAGTTCTCTAACGGCACGAGCAATGAGTTGAGTATATTGTGAACCAAAATCAAGAATTAATACTTGGGCTTTCATCTTTCCTTACAATATTGGGAGAATTTCTCATCTTCCTTCTATTATCGCATACTATAATTTGGGGCCTCTTCCGTAATCACCACATCATGAACGTGGCTCTCTCCAAGACCTGCTGGGGTAATCCTTACAAACTCTGCTTTGGCTCGAAGTTCAGGAATACTTTTTGCTCCGCAATATCCCATCCCTGCACGTAAGCCACCAACGAGTTGAAAAATGTATGACGAGAGTGAGCCTTTAAAGGGCACACGACCTTCAATTCCTTCTGGAACAAGCTTCCCTGGATCATCTTCATCTGCCTGTCGGTAGCGATCTTTTGAACCTCGCTTCATTGCCCCAAGAGACCCCATCCCTCGATACACTTTATAACTTCTTCCTTGATAGAGTATCGTCTCCCCCGGAGACTCTTCCGTTCCAGCAAAGAGTGAACCAACCATCACCACATCAGCTCCAGCCGCCATCGCTTTAACGATATCTCCAGAAAATTTAATCCCCCCATCTGCAATAAGCATGATCCCATTTGAGCGAAGCACCTCCGCCGCTTCAATAATCGCACTTATCTGTGGAACTCCTACCCCAGAGATAATTCTCGTTGTGCAGATTGAACCAGAGCCCAGTCCTACCTTCACTCCATGAACACCTGCATCACAGAGTGCTTTTGCACCTTCTTTGGTTGCTACATTTCCAGCGATCACTTCAAGCTTTGGATATGTTTTTCGAATAAACTTCAGGGTATCAATCACCCCTTTTGAATGACCATGCGCACTATCAACCGCAATCACATCGACTCCAGCTTCCACCAACCGCTCCAGTCGGTCCTGAAGATCGTTTGCAACCCCCACCGCAGCACCTACCCGCAAACGCCCTAAGGAATCTTTAGAAGCAAAAGGGTAGCGCCGTGATTTTTCAATATCTTTAATCGTGATCAAACCTTTGAGTTTGTTGTCTTTATCAACAACAAGGACTTTTTCGATACGATGTTTATGAAGTAAAACCTTTGCCTCTTCAAGACTACTTCCCGGTCTTACCGTGATCAGGTTCTGTGAGGTCATTACATCTCGAATGGGGCGTTTAAAATCGGTTTCAAACCGAAGATCGCGGTTGGTAACGATCCCCACCGCGGTTTCGTCCTTCATGGTGACGGGAAGACCAGAGATTTTAAACTCTGACATGATCTGGAGAGCATCACTGATCGGTTGTTCCGGACGAACGGTGATCGGATCGGTAATCATTCCACTTTCAGATTTTTTTACCTTCACTACCTCGAGTGCCTGCTCACTGGGGGTCATATTTTTATGAATAAAACCAAGTCCGCCTTCCTGAGCAATCGCAATAGCAAGACGAGATTCCGTAACGGTATCCATTGCTGAACTTACAATGGGGATGTGAAGGGAGATATTTGCGGTAAGTTTTGTTTCTAACTGCACATCACGAGGCAGCACCTCGGAGTAGCCGGGCTTAAGAAGCACGTCATCAAAAGTCAGCGCAAGAGGAAGTGAATCTTCAATAATTTTGTTGTCTCTTGCCATAAACACCCCTGAAATGACTAAGGTTCCTGTAAATAAAAGCTGTTTTAAAATAACAATCTGACGTGAAATGAACAGACCAAAGTCGGTCGCGAATCTGGCTTAGAAGAAAGGAATGTATGGATTTTGTTAGGCTAAATGCCTGAGTGAACTGAGCCATGCGTATCTTTAACAGAAGGTTAAAAACTTTGCAACGGGGTTACCTGAAAACAACGGGATAGCTTCTCCAAGCTTTTGGTTAAAATAACGCAGAGGATATGCCTGGAAGGTTATCAATTATTAATTGAACACAGAGTTTCACAGGGTTACACAGAGTAAAGAGAAAAGGTTTTTTAATTTAACTTTAAATTTAACTCTGTGTAACCCTGTGAAACTCTGTGTTCAAATCCAAATCTGTCAGAAGTTACATAAACAGCTAAAAGATTTACAGAGGTCGCTGTTCTCGCACCATCGGAAAGAATTTACCGCTTACGGGTAGAGAACTTTATATCAGTGCCCAGAAAACCAAATTCCTCTCGAATCGCGTTTTTTAGGTGTCTGAGGTGAGAGAAATGGACCTCTTTTGGGTAGTTAAAAAACAATAAAAATCGTGGCGGCGCCGTATCAATCTGTGTGGCAAAAAAGAGCTTTATTTTTTGGCCTCGGTACGTAGAAAAATCTCTTCGGGAAATTGCCCTTCTCAATACTTTATTTACCTGCCACGTCGTTACCCGTTGCAGCCGAGAGATACTGACCTGCCGAGTTTCTTCAAGTAAAGAAAAACAACGCCTTCCTGATTTTGCTGAGATAAATGAAACAGGCGCATATGGAGCAAACTTAAATGTTTCCTGAATCTTCTCTTTAAAAGTGGTCACCGTTTTGTGATCTTTTTCAACCAGATCCCACTTATTGACACCAATAACGATCCCCTTCCCCTCTTCATGTGCCATACCAAGAATTTTTGCATCTTGCTCCGTAGGACCTGCGGCACCATCAATCATCACAATAGCGACATCACAGTCCCGGATCGCACGAAGAGCACGAAGCCCACTGTATTGTTCAACGTCCTCACTCACCCGGGCTTGCTTTCGTAATCCCGCAGTGTCAATGAGTTGGTATTTTTGACCGTTATGTTCAAAACTTACATCAATCGCATCTCGCGTTGTTCCAGCAATTGGAGAGGTGATCACCCGCTCTTCTTTTAAAAGCGCATTGAGGAGACTTGATTTCCCAACATTTGGCCGTCCAATAATCGCCACTTTGATAATCTCTGGCGCTTTTGGGAGCTCAATTGCTTCTGCTTCCTCGCTAACTTCCTCAGCACGTTGAAGCACTCCCTTTTCATACACAAGAGGCACCGTGCGATAACGTCTCTCATACTCCTTTTCACTAAGATCACTTGAACCGGGAATAAATACGGGAGAGAAACTAACCTCTTGGGTGCCAATTGCCGCTGATGATGCATCAGAGAGCACACTTGTTCCCTGAGAGGGTTTTGTATACGACTCAACCTCCTCTTCAAACCCCTCCTCCTCTTCAATGCGAACAAATTTTTCGCAAGCATCTTTTGATTGCTCAAGAAGGACTTCTTCTTTCTCTTTTTCTCGACGGAGAGCAACTTTTAGCTCTTCGTAGTTTGAAAAACTATGAAAGATACTATCAAGGAGGCTTAAAACACCGTGCCCATACAACCCACTTATCGTAGAGAGAGAATCAACTCCAAAACGGTAGAAGTCATAACTTTTTTCTTCCTGCTCCTTTCCATCACATTTGTTTACAACGTAGAAAACTGGTTTTTTTGCTTCCCGAAGCGCGGCTACAAGATCATCATCTCCAGGATGTGCCCCACTATTTCCATCAAAAAGAACAACGATACAATCTGCTTCATCAATAGCGATCAGGGTCTGATCAAGGATCTGTTTCTGCACAGGGTCTTCATTTTCTTTTTCAAAACCACCGGTATCAACAAGAAAAAAGGGAATTTCGTAGCGAGTAACGTATTCATAGTTTCGGTCCCGCGTTACTCCAGGCAGATCTTCTACGACAGCTTTTTTAAAGCCAACTACGTAATTAAAAAAAGTTGATTTACCAACGTTTGGTCGTCCAACGATGGCGATGATCGGTGCTTTCACATCCATAATGAACCTAAAAGAATATTTCCTGAGAAAATATAGCAGGTTTCTAGGAATGAGCAAGTTTCAGAAGAAACTCCTCCGTTTAGGGCTCACTGCATTCTTGTAGCCTTTTAGACGTACCCCTGTCGTGGGGGGGGGCGGGCAGCAACAAAGAAAAGGAGTTTTAGCTAAGAGGGTTAGTACGGACGGC
>CAZDIO010000177.1:0-9043 GCA_964505555.1 uncultured Bdellovibrionales bacterium | reverse complement strand
TCGCCGGTCTTTGTTTTTCAGCAGTAGTTCTCAACGTTTCATTCCTTGGGATATTACAAAGGACTATTTTATCGGATTGTAAGAAAATTGTAAAAATCGAGCGAGAAGTGATTTTCCTACCGTAGTCAGAATAGACTCGGGATGAAATTGAAACCCGATCGTATAGGGATGATATTTGTGTGCCACAGCCATGATTTCTTCATCTGGTGAGAAAGCGGTAGCTTCTAATTGATCAGGAAGTGAAGTGGGGGAGATGACCAATGAATGATATCGTGTGGCAACAAAGTTATCTTCAATTCCCTCAAAAATCCCCTTTCGATTGTGACGAACAGTGGTTGTTTTTCCATGAACGGTTTGTTTTGCTAGCGTGATCACTCCACCAAAAGCTTGTCCAATAGCTTGATGACCAAGGCAGACCCCAAGGAGTGGAATTTTTCCTGAAAAGCTGGAGACTACTTCAAGCGAGATCCCTGCTTCGTTCGGTGTGCAAGGTCCAGGCGAGATGACAATGTGAGAGGGAGCAAGGGTTGCTATTTCAGAAGGAGTAATTTTATCATTTCGAAACACCAGAGTGGTAGTACGATTACTCACTTCGCCTAGGTATTGAACGAGATTATAGGTGAATGAATCGTAATTATCGATTACAAGAATCATGTTTTCTTAGAGGCAGACTTTTTTTCTTTCTTTCCTGAGAGCGCACGAAGGATTGCATGAGCTTTCCAGAGGCACTCCTCATATTCACGTTCAGGATCGGAATCATACACTATTCCTGAGCCCACTCGTAGTTTCGTTATTCCTTCACGAATGGTTGCAAAGCGAATCGCAACTCCCGAATCAATAACCTCGTCAAATCCTACCATGAGGACTGCTCCTCCAAAAACTCCCCGGGCAGGTCCTTCCAATTCTGAAATAATCTCCATCGCACGAATTTTTGGAGTTCCAGCGAGAGTTCCGATTGGAAAACAGGATTGGAGTGCAGAAAAAACGTCTTGGGATTCATCTAATACTCCTCCAATTTCAGAGACGAGATGATGAACATGTAAATAACTCTCAATTGAGCAGAGATCGGTGACTTTTACAGAACCGATCTCTGAGACTTTTCCGAGATCGTTTCGAGCAAGATCAACAAGCATAATATGTTCTGCCCGTTCTTTCGGATCGGCCTGAAACTCCTCGAGTTTTAAGGAATCTTTTGGATATGTCCCAGCAACTGGTCGCATAGAGACGCGCTGAGGAGAATTTCGATCTGATTTAAGCATCACTTCAGGAGAAGCTCCAACGATGACCTCACCTTCCCCTTGGATAAGAAAATGATACGGAGAGGGATTAAGAGATTTTAAGATCTGATAGAGAGTAACGGGATCCGGAGAGCAGTTGATCGTTAATTCATTAGCAAGGACTACCTGAAAAATGTCGCCAGCTCGAATATATTCCTGTGCACGATGAACCATAGTAATAAATTCCTGTTTAGAAAACGTTACGTGGTACGGGAATAAATCGGAAGAAGATGCTGCGACCATTTCTTCTTCTTTTGATGAAATTTCCTCAATTTGTTTGACAAGGAGAAGATGACGATCTTTTGTGCTCTCGTTGTTTTCCCAAGAGATTAACCAACCAGTATCTGTTTGATTATCGAGAACAATTATATCTCCTCCAAGAAGATAGTACCCGTCAGGTTGCGTGGGATGACCTGATGCGCCTCGTATCGCTTCAAAATAGCGGGAAGCATCATAGCCAAGGTAGCCAACACCTCCTCCAATGAACGGAGGGAGAGCATCGAAGGGGGCTTCGGATGTGGCTTGAAGCCAACGATCTTTTCCAGCGTTTATGGCTTCTTTGAGCGGGGAGAGAGGATTATTATCATATTCTGAGAGTGGCACCGAGCGAGTTTTTCCCTCGGTAGTGAAGATGACAAGATCATGGTGAACAACTATTATTTCACTTGGATTAAAGCCGAGAAAACTATAGCGATCAGTTTCGTATCGAGAATCAATGGATGCTTTTCTTCGAACCTGTGAACTTTCCCAAAGAAAAGCGGGTCCCTGAGGATGAAGATTTTTCAGAAGATGCGAAACGGTAAGAGAGTTTCTCTGAAACCGTGAAATGAAAGGAGCTTTCTTCTGAAATTTACTCACCATACATCAAACATCTAAGGAGAGAAGGTTTTTCCTGAAGGACAATATTCCAATAAAACACACTCATTGCATCGAGGTGAAACCGCTTTGCAGACTCGCCTTCCGTGAAAGATGAGGCAATGGTGAAGCGTTCGCCAATCCTTTTTTTCAAAAACTTTTTTCAGATCCTCCTCTACGGCTTCAACCGTCTTTCCTTGAGAGAGGCCAAGTCGTTTTGAAACTCGAAAGACATGAGTATCTACCGGAAAGGTATGCTCAACTTCAAGTTCTCCAAGGACAACATTTGCTGTTTTTTGTCCTACCCCAGGAAGTGAGATCAGCTCCTTTCGAGAGAGGGGGACAGTTCCATGAAATTCACTTTCAACCCTTTGAGAGAGGGCGATGAGGTTTTTTGCCTTGGTTTTGTAATAATTTATCGGTCGAATGATCTCTTCAACAGATTGGAGCTGAGCAGTAGAGAGTTTTTTAAAAGAGGGATAGAGCTTAAAAAGCTTAGGGGTAACTTCATTTACCTTTTTATCGGTGCATTGGGCAGAGAGCACAACCGCAATGAGGAGTTCATATCCAGTAGTGAAGTTGAGCTCACTTTGAGGCTCAGGGTAGAGCTTTGCAAATGTAGGAATGAGGTATTTTGCAGAGGCAGGTTTTTTCGGTTTCATTTTTTTTGGTTTTATTGCGGAGTTCATTGATATCATAAAAGTAGCATGAAGCATAATCAGGTTGAAACGACGCTCCTTTTGTGGTCTCCTTGGAAATATGTCAACGAAGCAGACATCAAGAAGTATGATCCGTGGAACCACGATCGTCAGCCTCATTACCTTACTCAGTCGTGTATTGGGGTTCGTTCGTGATTTGCTGATGGCAAATCTCTTTGGCGCGGGATTTATCGCTGATGCTTTTGTCGTTGCCTTTCGTATTCCTAATTTACTTCGAAGCTTTGTCGCCGAGGGGGCACTCACCTCGGCATTTGTTCCTGTTTTTACCAGCGAACTTCATGAGGGAAAAGAGCGTGGGCGGGAGACGGTCCGATCTGTTTCTGGCTTTTTATTCCTTGTTACCGTGTTGTTAAGCCTGTTGGGAATTGTGTTTTCAGAGGAGATTGTTTCCCTTTTTGCGCCCGGTTTTGGGGTAGGGACAGCAAAAGCAAAGCTCTGCATCAAACTGACTCAGATAATGTTTCCCTATATTATTTGCGTTAGTTATGTAGCGATGCTCAATGGTGCTCTTAACAGTATTAAAATTTTTGGAAGAGCTGCTCTTGCTCAAGTGGTGATGAACTGTGTGTTAATTGCGGGGGCGATAGTAGCAGGCTGGTGTGAACCGATTACTGGTGTGTATATACTGGCGCTCTCGGTGTTGGTGGGAGGGGTCGTGCAGGTTATTATCCAGATTCCAACGCTAAAGAAAGAGGGGTTCTCGATTCTCCCTTCACAGAAGATTTTTTCGCCGCAGGTTTCTCGATTGGTAAAGCTGATGTTTCCTGCTGTGATTGGAGCCACCGTATATCAGCTTTCAATTTTTTTAAGCACCGTTCTTGCTTCGCTTCTAGAGCCTGGAAGTGTCTCTTATCTGTTCTATGCGGATCGACTTACGCAACTTCCGATAGGAATCTTTTCCATTGCGCTCGCTTCCGTGCTTCTTCCCACACTTGCTTCAGCGCAAGCACGAGCAGATGAGGTTGCCTTTGGAGAAAATCTCATTGATGCTCTTCGTTATACAAGTTTTATTATGCTTCCTGTTTCTGCGCTCCTCTTTGTCTTTGCAAAGCCCTTAATTGTAGTGATGTTTGAGCGTGGGGCATTTGATGCAAATTCAAGTGAGAAGACGGCGCAAGCCGTTCAAGCGTTTTCTGTGGGGTTGTGGGGAATTAGTTGTCTCTCGATGGTGTCTCGAGCGTTCATTGCAAAACATGATACAAAAACCCCGACTTTTGTTGGTATTGTGACGTTAATGATTAGTCTCCTTGCAGCACTGCTTTTTATGGGACCTCCTCACAGTGAAACAAAAGGAATTATGTATGATTTTGTGTTTTTCTTTCAGGATTTAATCTCTCCGCAATTTCTTTTCTCATTTGGGCACCAGGGGCTTGCTCTTTCAACGAGTATTTCGTCCCTTTGTGGATTCATTTTACTTGCGATGTTGCTGAAGCGACATGTGGTAAATCTTTTTTGGAAGAGGTTCATTCACACTACTTTTCGCTCTACCGGTGCAACCGTAGGCATGGTGTGTTGTGTCCTTGCTTTTCCAGGGCATCGTTTTGGCCCTTACTTTACACTTCTGATTGGGGGTGGTGTGGGAGTATTCTCTTACATCTTCTTTTCACGACTGTTTCGGAGCATCGAATATAGAGAAACACGAGAGATGTTTATTCGAAAATTAAAAAGAGCCTAACATCATCTATTTACGATCAAAGGAAAAAATATTTGCATCAGAATTTCGGCGCCCCCTGCAGAGATCTCGAAGAATCGAAGCGGCGATAACCCCAAAGGTAATACCATTTCCTCCATACCCAAGAGCAAAATAGGCATGAGGAAGATGAGGATGAGCACCGATATATGGTAAACCATCAGCTGTTTCTCCAAAGATGCCACCCCATACGCAATCCGGTTGAATATCAATATCAGGAAAGAATTTATGAAATGTTTTACAAAGCTGAATTTGCTTAAACGCAAGCAGCTCAGGAGAGAATTGGAGAGAGTGCTCGTCTCCTCCACCTAATAACAGATCTCCTTTGTCTGTTCCTCTCATGTAGAAGTACGGTCGAGAGCTTTCCCACACTAACCAGTTTCCGAGGCAAGATCTTTCTGGAGAAGAAACTTTGGCGCTGGTAACAAAGGTACTCTTTAAGCTCTCCTCTCGGGGAGAAGCAAAGCGTTCCGATTCGTATCCGGTTGCAAATATGACTTGATGAGCAAAAATGTTTTGTTGGCTCTCAGTGAGTAGTTTGACCCGGGATCGCTCCGGCAGGTAACGATTGACAGTCGTATGTTGATAGATGCGAGCGCCATGGAAACGAGCCTTTTCTAATAACCACATTGTTACTGAGACAGGGTTGAGGCGTGCATTGCCAGTTGAAACTAAACCATAGGGTGCCTCAATATTAAGAAGATCGTTTAGTTCTTTGCGAAATATCGGTTCCACCTCAAAGCGGAAGCGCTTTCGCAATCGGAGCTCTTTTTCTAAAGAGGGGATGTAAGAAAAGTTACTTGCGAGGTATAAGCTTGGACAGCGATGAAAACCACTTTCAGGACCAATTACGGCGCACAGAGCTTCAAGTTCCTGAGTTGCTTCTAGTCCAAGTTGGTAAGAACGAACAGCCTTCTGTTCTCCAATTTGCAGGCACAGCTCACTGAGTGAGAGATCTGTTTCATAGAGTAGTAACGCCGTGCTTGCTGCGGTGCTCCCAGTGCCGAGCGTTCTTTTGTCTAATAGAACAGTTTCAATCCCAGCCTGTACAAGATAGTAAGCTAACAAAGCTCCGGTGATTCCCCCGCCGATGATAGCAATTTCGCAATGCTCCTCCCTAAGAAGCGGGCCAAAGGAGTTGTACGGTGTTTCCGACAACTGCCAGAATGAAGGCTTTGTCCTGAGATTGAGATCTTCTGTTAAAACTGAAGACCTCATGATCGACCATGTAGGTTCGATAATTCTGATTGTTGTTGATGAGACATGCTACTTTCTTCTCCCCGTGTCTTTTCTTCTGTTTTTTCTTGCAATGCGCATTTCAGTCCGCCGCAAGCAGTTCCAGTTAAAACTTTTCCCTACCTAGTAAATATGCATAGTCAGGCCACCAATTCCTGTTCCTACGACACAAAGATTTTGTCATCCTTCTATGAGTTCATATTCTGTTGAAACGGAATATGAGGAGAATCATGAGTCCTTTATAGAAGAGCAATTGAAGCGAGGAATTTTGCGTGATAGAAACAACTATACTTTCCTATAATTTCAAAGTGAGGAATTGCACGTGAAATATAATCAGCTTGGAAAAGCAGGAATTAAAATTAGCGAACTTTCTTTCGGATCCTGGGTAACATTTGGAAATTCACTTGACCTCTCGGCTATCAAAGCCTGTATGAGAACGGCATTTGAGCATGGGGTAAACTTTTTTGATAATGCCGAAGTGTATGCAGGTGGTGAAGCTGAGGTGTTGATGGGAAGAGCACTTCGAGAGTATCGAAGGGAAGATATTGTGGTTTCTACAAAACTCTTTTGGGGTGGAAAAGGACCAAACGATGTCGGACTTTCTTGGAAGCATCTTATGGAGGGAATAAAAGGCTCTTTGAAGCGCTTGCAGCTTGAATATGTGGATCTTCTTTTTTGTCATCGTCACGATCCCGCTACCCCCGTCGAAGAAACTGTTCGGGCAATGGATTGTATTGTTCGCTCCGGGTATGCTTTTTATTGGGGAACTTCTGAATGGCCAAGAGAGAGGATAGAAGAAGCTTTTGAAATTGCAGAAAAGTATCGATGTATTCCGCCAACGATGGAGCAACCACAGTACAATATGCTTGTTCGGGAGCGATTTGAAATAGAGTATGCGCCACTTTTTGAAAAGTATCGGCTCGGAAGCACTATTTGGAGTCCGCTTGCTTCAGGGGTTCTTTCAGGAAAATATAATGATGGAGTCAGTAGTGTGCGCGTAGGAGACAGAGCGCAGTTTATTGCTCGATATCTTACGGATGAAAACCTAAAGAGATTAAAGCAGCTAAAACTCTTTGCAAAGGAGCTTAATTGCACGATGGCGCAACTTGCGATCGCTTGGTGTTTGAAAAATCCACATGTGAGCACAGTCCTTACTGGAGCAACCTCTCCAGGACAGGTGAAGGAGAATATGCAGGCGGCATCGGTGGCAGAAAGACTCTCTGGAGAGGTAATGGAGCAGATCCAAGGCATCCTTTCCTCCTAAGCATTTATAAATAAACGCCTAAATTTAGAGACATTTTAGCAATAACCAACATACTTGTTTTATTGTATGATTTTTCATACATTAACATGCATGGAAAGTCATTTTACGGAATTTTTGTTTGAGCAGGGTTGGATGAAAGTTGTTCGAGTTCTTGTGGGGTCTCATCAGCCACGGTGTCTTCGGGAGCTTGTCGATTTAACAGGACTTTCTCTGGCTGGCGTTCAGGATGTTGTACGTCGTCTGGAAGAGAAAGGGGTAGTAAAGAGTTCCTACGTAGGGAACAAGCGCTTGTTTTCTCCGGTGCTTTCGAAGGAGGAGAGAGTGCTTCTTGAGCAGGCTTTAACGATCCAAACTCAACGTGAGTTATCAGCTCGAGCTGATAGTTACTCTCTTAGGAGAGAGGTGGCAATCGATTGGATTGATCAGAGCGTCAAAGTATGGCGTCGTGGAAGGAGGCAAATCATTGACGCCACTTCAGCTCCTTGAGCATGCTTATAAGGCCTTAAGTAAGTATTCAGGAAATTACGCAATTGCAGGAGGACTTGCTGCAAGCTTTTATCGCGTACAACCACGCCTAACAAACGATGTGGATATTGCTTTAGCCGTTGGAACGTACGAAGAGAGTAAGCGCGTAGCGATCGATGTAATTGAGTCTCTTGGCTACAATGCTGGCCTGGGGTGGATTTATACGGGCCAAAAACGACGGATTGAACCAAGTCCAATGATCATTGGGCGAAAAAATCAAAACGACCTTGAAGAAACGATAGATTTTCTCTTACCAGCATTTCCCTGGGTCGAAAAAGCAGTCTCTCGTGCTCAACATCACCAGATAGATTTTGGATTTGCAAAACTTCCCACAGTCACCCCAGAAGATCTCCTCCTCGCCAAAGCACTAGCGCTTGAAATCGAACCAACCCGCTTCCAAGATCTTGACGATATAAAATCCATTCTTTCCGCCGGAAACCCAATTGACCTAACCTACCTCGTTTCAGAGTGTGAACGACTACAACTCTCCTTCCCCCAAATATTAAACCCATATCTTCCCCCAGCCTTATTAAGAGTTTCCAAATAACCACCAGGAAATACTACTCCAGAACCCCGAAAGGAACTTACTACTCTCAATAAAACCGCCCCATAAACTCCTTTCCATAGACCTGTTCAGCTACAAGCCGATTATGCGCACCGCAAAGAACTCTCAGATTATGAAACGAGTTACTTCCCCCGAGTCCGCGAGGAGTAATATGATCAAGATGAAGCCCCTTAGTTGCATTACACTTAACCCCGTCTCGACTAACAAAGGTACACCGAAAGCCATCACGTACAAGCACTTTATCCTTAATAGGTCTTGAAACAGAAACCCGACGGTGCTTCTTAGCAAGCTTCGCTCTTAGTACTTTTTTAGAAGCGAGCTTCTTCTCTCGAGCCTTACGTCTTTCCTCCCGCTTCTCAGGTGAATGTCTCTCTAGATAATCCTCCATCAGGAGCTCAAGGACTTCTTCAAGAGTTGCCCCAGGTTTAAGCTTCCCAGAAACAAGACCCTTTACCGAATCAAGCTTCTCCTTAAATGTTTTACTTCCTGAGAACTCAAACCGGTAACATTCTTCAAGTACTAACTGAGTGCTCTTATTTTCTGAGTAGTTCTTCTCGGTTTCCTGCGAACCAAAGGAATTCTCTAGGTTAATTGTTTCTTCCGGTGGGGTGTTCTCAACTAACTTCGGTACCACGATAGGAACGATCTTATCCCACTCAAGCTTTCTTGGATTAAAATGTCCAGCAATCCACTCCACCTCTGCTCGAGACTTTCCTACTATTTGAGTAAGTACAGAGTCTTTATTCTTCTCAGTAAGTACTGGAGCAATAATAGAGATAGTACTCAAAGAGAGCTCCCTCTTAAGAAGCATCTGATACACTTGAGGAAACTGAGAAACACACCGAGCAGCAGTAATTCTCCTCTTTGCAGCATTCTCTGAATACCCTAATCCAGAAACAGAATAAGCAAACA
>CAZDIO010000176.1:0-19972 GCA_964505555.1 uncultured Bdellovibrionales bacterium | reverse complement strand
TAAACATTTCCCAACTTTCTTCGAAGCAGAAAAAAACAAAAGGGATGAAAGAATCTACACTTATTTCAGTGGTTGTTCTCTTCCATGCAGGCCAACGAATCGCATTTGTTGTTGATGATATTCTTCATGAAGAAGAGGTTCTGGTAAAACCTCTTCCAAAACCACTGCTCCGAGTGCGTTATGTCACGGGAGCGACAATTCTCGGATCAGGAAAGGCGGTCCCTATTTTAAATGTTTCTGATCTAATGAAATCTGCAATGCAACACAGTGGTGCTCCTGTCCATATTCCAACCGTGGAGCAAGAGCAGGAGTTTGAAAAGCGGGTTCTTGTCGTAGAAGATTCTGTGACTTCACGAATGTTATTAAAAGGGATCCTTGAATCTGCCGGGTATCAGGTGATCACCGCGGTTGATGGAGTAGAGGCATTTTCAACACTTCGTGAGGATCGTTTCGATCTCGTAGTCTCTGATGTGGAGATGCCACGAATGAACGGTTTTCATCTCACTTCAAAGATTCGTGCGGATAAGAATCTTGCCAATTTGCCGGTAGTGCTTGTGACAGCACTGGAGTTACGAGAGGAGCGAGAAAAGGGACTTGATGTTGGAGCAAATGCTTATCTAATGAAAAGTAGTTTTGATCAGAGCAGCCTCTTGGAAGTGGTGCGGAGATTAATCTAAGCTAAAGATAATGAGTAGATGATTAAAGAACAAAAAATCAAAGTGCTGGTGGTAGAAGATTCCCGCGTGGTGCAGATGCTTCTTGTGCAGATCATAAACTCTGATTCTTATTGCGAAGTAATCGGCACCGCAGCAAATGGATTAGAGGCGTTGAGATTTCTTGAAGAGCAAACACCTGATGTTATTTTGATGGATATTGAGATGCCGGAGATGGATGGATTTGAAACCACGCGCAGGATTATGGAGAAAAGACCAGTGCCGATCGTGATCTGTACTGCAAGTGCAAATCCACGAGAAGCAGCGGTCACATTTCGTCTCCTGGAAGCCGGAGCAGTGGCCTGTATCGAAAAACCGGTAGGAAGAGAGCATCCTAACTTTAAAGAAGCAGTTACCGAGCTTCTTGAGACAATAAAGTTAATGTCTGAAGTAAAAGTTGTACGTCGTTGGTCGCAATTGCGACGTGATTCCGGAACAAATGGAAATGGTATCTCCGGTTCTCTAAAAACGTCGCGAGGAATTCCGGAATTTAAAGTTGTTGGTATTGGTGCATCGACCGGAGGACCTCCGGTATTACAAACTATTCTCTCTCATTTGCCAAAGGATTTCCCTCTTCCACTTCTTGTGGTCCAACATATCGCACCTGGGTTTTTGCCTGGTTTAGCGGAATGGTTGAATCAAACGACGAGTTTCAAAACACAGATCGCTGCCTATGGGCTCTCTCCTCTTCCCGGACATGTCTATCTTGCTCCAGATGATTTTCATATGACACTCTCTTTGACTGGACAGATTGTCCTTAGCAGAGAGAACCCACAGAGTGGTCTTCGCCCCTCCGTAGATTCTCTCTTTCGTTCCTTAGCCGAAGTGCTTGGCGCAAGAGCCATTGGGGTCTTACTTACGGGAATGGGGAAGGATGGTGCGATTGAGCTAAAAAACATGAAAAATCAGGGCGCAATGACAATTGCTCAAGATCAAGAAACTTCCGTTATCTATGGGATGCCTGGGCAAGCGGTCGCGCTTGAAGCGGCGACGTATATTCTTCCTCCGGATAAAATTGCATCGGCGCTCGTAAGTTTAGTGATGAAGCAGTCTGTTTATAAAGAGCAAGAAGGAGCACGAACATGAACAGAGAAGGTCAGAGCGAGATCGCTCCACCACCAGCCCACATTCTGATTGCTGAAGATAGTCCAACACAGGCGGAGCGACTGAGATATATTCTTGAACAAAATGGTTATCGGGTGACGACTGCTGTTAATGGTCGTCAGGCGCTGGAAGTAATACAATCGCAGAAACCAACGTTAATTCTTACCGATATTTTGATGCCGGAGATGGACGGGTATCAGCTCTGTTGGCAGATTAAATCTAGCCCAGAATTAAAAGACATTCCTGTAATTCTTGTAACAACACTTGCGGATCCGCAAGATGTAATTCGTGGCTTGGAGTGTCATGCGGATAACTTTGTTATTAAGCCATATAACGAACATTATCTTCTCTCTCGTATTCAGTTTGTGCTTCTCAATAACGAAATTCAAGAGCGCGATCGATCGGGAATGGGAATAGAGATCTATTTTAACGGGCAAAGACATTTTATCACCGCTGATCGCTTGCAAATTCTTAATCTGTTACTTTCTACTTACGAAGTTGCGATCCAGCGGAATCAGGAATTAACACACACGAAGGATGAGCTGCGTAATCTTAACACTTCTTTGGAGGCTGCGAACAAAGAATTAGAAACATTTAGCTATTCGGTATCTCATGATCTGCGTGCTCCGCTGAGGTCGATTGATGGAAATAGCCAGGTTCTTCTTGAGGATCATGCACATCAATTAGATGAGCAAGGAAAAGTACTGATCGGTCGAATCCAGGAAGGTTGTGAACGTATGGCACAACTTATTGAGGATCTTCTGAATCTCTCCAGACTTTCTCGAACTGAGATGTATCGTGAAGAGGTAAATCTTAGCGAGCTCGTAAGTTCGATTCTTTCTGAATTACAAAGAAGTCAGCCGGAGCGAGAGGCTAGTTTCAAAATTATAGAAGGATTGACTGCGGATGCCGATGCTCAGCTTTTACGAATTGCACTTGAAAATCTCTTAGGAAATGCCTGGAAGTTTACTTCAAAGCAGCCCTGCACGGTAATTGAATTTGGCGTGAAACAACAAGAAAATCATCAGGTATTTTTTATCCGTGATAACGGCGCGGGCTTTAATATGGCCTATGCAAATAAGCTTTTTGGAGCATTTCAACGGCTACACGCAAATACGGAATTTGAGGGTACCGGGATTGGGCTCGCCACCGTACAGCGGGTGATTGCGCGTCATGGTGGTCGCATCTGGGCAGAGTCAGAATTAGAAAAAGGCGCAACGTTTTTCTTTATCCTTTAGGGGAGCCTTCTCTCTTCGTATTGATCTTCCATACAAACTTGGTTTGGTTTAAAAGTGACAGTTACATTTAAATTTAAATGTAACTGTCACTTTTATTCCGGAGGGAAAATGATCACAGCCTTAGAAGCGCTTGAGCGATTGCGGGAGGGGAATCGACGTTTTGTGGCAGAGATGCGGGGTGAGAGTGAGCACATTGGTCAGGCACGACGCCATGCGTTATTGGGTGGACAGGAGCCAACTGCGATCATTCTTGGATGTTCAGACTCAAGAGTGCCTGCGGAGATCGTTTTTGATCAAGGATTGGGTGACCTGTTTGTTATTCGTGTTGCTGGGAATGTAGTGGCGCCTTCTCAGGTGGGGAGTGTGGAGTTTGCAGCGGAGCGTTTTCAGACACGACTGGTGATCGTCTTGGGCCATTCGATGTGTGGTGCGGTTCTTGCTACCCTTGAGGAACTGGAGCGTCCTACGGCGATGCGCTCACCGAATCTTCAGGCGATTGTGAGTCGGATCCAGCCCTCGCTAGAGCCGCTTCTGGAGGGAAAGTTTGTTGAGCCCCGAGAAGCTCTTGTAGAGCGTGCGGTTCGGGCAAATATTCGCGCTTCTGCAAATCATCTGCGACATGGGTCGAATATCCTTGAGAGATTAATCGAAGAGGATGGATTGATGGTCATTGGTGCCGAATATGGACTAGAAACGGGGATGGTGGATTTTTTTGATGGTTTGCCGGAAAGTAGTTAACCGATCACCCACTAAATTCGAAACGAGAAGAGCAGAAACCTTTCGAAAAAAGCTAAAGTAACCTGATATTCCCAACGAGGCGTCCGCGCACTTGCGAAGGACGCCTCGTCTTTCTCGCAAGAGATTGTTCAGGCACCGACTGGCAGAGGATCGAGCGAAAACATCGGAAGTCGCTCTGGATTTACCGTGCCGATGAAAAAGAGTGTAACCATGCGACTCGCTCCTTCGCCAACGTCGGATGTGGCTGTATATTCAGTTCCGCTGCTCCAGTGAGGGTATTTCTCGCCTGGTTGGACCTTGGCTGGAAACTTCCATTTCGGAAGTTCCTCTCCGCTGACCTGGGCGCATCGGCTGATCTGATCTGGCCCCATTTTCGTATGCAAAACAGAGAGGTTTCTTTGTGGCCCTCGGAAAAATAGTGGGTGTCCAATTGGCAATCTATCAAAATCTTCTCGGGTAAATGGCTTTGATGGCATGGAGATTCTCCGTATCCACAGACAGAGCGGTTGGAATAGCAAAAACGCTTTTGCTGACTTCTCGCTCGAAACTGGGCTGCATCTGATCACCCCAAACTCGAGCGAAATGTGGTCGACTACCCAATTTGCAAAATATTCAGAAAAAGAACGTGAAATAGAACTAATCCCGGAGTGTAGCACAAGATTACGGCACGCGGTATAACGCTCAAATCCCACCGCTTCTTGCTGCTCTGACGACTTTGTGACAAATACCATGACATTTATTACGGTGTTGTTTCGGCTTCGATTGTCATCTTTCATAAGGAATCTTCTCATGGTCAAACACTCGTTCTGGCAAGCAAAGTGGCAGCAAAACGAAACGATGTGGAGGGGCGATCGGGTAAATGATGCGCTCGCAGCATTTCTGCCAGTACTCCAAGCGGAGTTTGGCATCCATCCGTCGGCTGAAGTTTTAGTGCCACTCTGCGGCGACAGCCCTGCAGTGCGGATGCTCTACGATGCGGGTTATTCGGTTACCGGAGTGGAGTATGTTCCTGAGGCGATGGAAGCGCTGATCGATGGGTCATTTCCGGAGCTTTCCTTTGTCGCCAAAGGCTCAACTCGATTCGCGCCTCGTTTGGAGCTTGTGATGGGTGACTTCTTTACCTTCTCAGCACCGGAGCGATTCTCGTTTATTTACGATCGTGCGGGCTACGTTGCGCTTTCTGTAAATGATCGGCGCCGATATGCTGAGGTTATCTCGACCTCTCTTCGGCGAGGTGGAATTTTCCTCTCCCGGACAGCAGAGCTGAACGGTGGTCCTCTAGAAGGGCCACCGTTCTCCGTAACATTTGCGGAGGTGCAAAGCGCGTATCCACACCTTCAGCTGCTTTCTCACTCCTTCGAAGAGGGTACGCCAACTCAGGAGCGATACATCGAAGCAGGGATCACAACCATTCGCCATCTCACCTGTGTGATGAAAAAGCTCTAGACACGAGGGAGGTAGTTAAAGAGTTTCTGTTCAGGGTTCTAGGGGAGAAACGCCCGCTGACGTTCTCCGTAAAAACCTCCTTATCCATTTATCCTGACTCGATTAGTGTAAAGACGATATGCAGTGGAAGTGATTGAGGGGAAAAATCTCCTCTAGTGAAAGAAGCAAGCAATTGGGGCCGAATCCTTTCTTGGTCGATGGCCACGCTGAGGTCAAGAAGCGTGTCGCCTCTGGAAAGAGCGGCGATTTTTTCTTCAGGTTTTACGGCTTCTTCAGCAGGTGGCAAAGTAATTTTATGAGTGGAAAAGAAAGTCTCCAGCAACCTGCTCGACTCAGGTGAAGTCTGCTTCTTCATTGTTGTAATAAGCAGAACGATACCATCATCGATCGCTTGCCTAATTTTTCCTGCTGCTTCCTCTGCGGTGATCTTTCGTAATTGGAAAGATCCTTCAGGAAGCTGATTCACGGTACAGGAACCGAAAATGCTGATATAAAGCTGCTTCATCATAAGGACCTTTCTCGACGAGTCTTCTAAGAACAGTGTTCTAAACCTATAGAACGACAACGGCGGTTCTCACTTGCTGAAGGTATTCAGCAAGTAAGAAACCACTCTCAAATACCCGTAATCGTGTGATTTTTTAAAGAACAACTCTCAATTAATCAGCTTTTCAATTAGTTTATAGGAATTAAATAACAAAAACAAAGAAAATGAGTGAAGGGAAATAGCGATCTTATACTTCTTTACTCTTCGTAGGGGGTTACTTTTCATCGATGTTAAATTAGTATTCCCGCAATTCAGATCAGCAACTTTTTTATCAAACCAGCGATAATAACTTAATTTACTTGTTCCTCTTGAAACGGAATTAAGAGTAAGGCACAACCAGCAGAGAAACCAGCAGAGAAAAATAGTCTTAGAATTGGAGTGCAGCAAGTCTGCACGGTTTTAGCTGAGCTCTTTTACAACTGTAAAAAGGTAGACTGTGTGAGTGTAACTTTGAGACAGACAAACTCTGTCTCAAAGTTGCGCTGCTTACTCAATTGGTTTTTGTTCTCATCGATTACGGTGTGAGACACACAGATGGCTCAAATCGGTGAGAGATAAATCTGTTTTACTGGAAAGGATTTCAGATGTTTCGTCATTATTTTCTCGTATTTGTTTTGTTGAGCTGGCCGTTTTTCGACAATCCGCTTTCACAGACGACGTCGAGTTCCGCGAGCCAAAACACTTCTGAGGCCTCTCTTGAGAAACAGGTGCAGGAGTTGTTGCCAGCTCGTTGGGCGGAGATGTTCAAGAAGTATAAGAGCGCTGCTGAGCAGGGAGCCTTCTTTGAAAATCAGAAAATGCGGTTTCGTTTTGTCACGGTTGAGAGTGAACTCGTCAATGCAAGTGATTTTGCAAAATTCTCACCTTGGGAACCAAATACGATCCTTATCAATGCTGATGAGCTGTCTCGGATGATCAACAAGCTCGTGGAGATCGGGTTTCCCAAAAATGCTGAAACAATTACATTCGAACTTTCGCTTACACTCTTTCCGACGGTGGCGCACGAGGTTCAGCACGCCATTAATTGCGCCGCGATGAAGAAGGCAATTGGGCAGGAATTCTATTTCCCTTTTTTCGAAGAGGAGATGCTTGGGAGGTATGTTCAACTGCTCGTTGCAAAGGAGATCCAACTCCAAGAACCACACTTTTGGGTCTTTGCGGTCTTTACAGACCTCGAAGGTTCAAGCGGGGAGGTGTTACATGTCTTTGAGGGGCGAGGGAAGAAAGGGGTGCTTGAGGTCATTCGTCCGACCGTGTCGTTGTCGCTTGAGGAAGAACCCGAAAAGCTCCTCTCTGTGTTCAGGCAAGAGCAGGGTCGTTTCTCGACGATAGTTGGAGAAGTAGAGAGCGAGCGCAAGAAGCTTGCTGGCGATGCTGTTGCGCGAAGAGCAATTCTCGATGTGCAATTTGATGCATACACTCAGAGCGAGCTCATGATGAGAAAAAACGTGACGGTCCTAGAGACACCCGATGGCTTGGCAAAAATCCGAGCCTTCTATAAAGCCGCCTTGGCATCGTTTGACTCGAGGATTGACGCTCTGAAGAACCGCTAAGAATGAGCGGTCCGTTTGTCGCTAGGTGTTCTCTGCCTGCAGGCGCCACGAGGCGTTTGCAGGCAGAGGGATGGTTATGAGTAAGTAGCGAACTTTAAAATCTAAAATATATGCGGATTTGTGTGTAGTCTAGCTACCTTAAAACCACTAAATCGCTCTTTTAGGAACTAGAGGATTAGTTCCTAAAAGCTACGCTATCATTTCAGCAGTTGGCACACTCTGTGCACACAGTCTCTGTAGGCTACGAGGTTCTAAGACTTTGATTTTGTTTTTCACAGGAGAAGCAGTCTATGCGTATCTGTATAAACTGCCATTTACTTGTAAACAACAGTAACGCTTTGTAGCGTCTTCCTCGTTCCCTACGGAGTCTATAGCTATATACTCAGTGAGGGGGTAATCCCACTGCAAGAAGTGCGATGCAAGTTGGAACAATTCTCAGCGCAGTAAGGAAACATCATTGATTGAGGCCCATAGTCATGAAGGTTCTTAAGGTGGATTCATTGATGGTTGTTCCTTATTTTGTATGTGCCCTTTCGCTCCTTTTTTGTACAAGCTTTGCCTGGGCCGAATGTCAGGTGGAGCTTGGAGCTTCAGATGGAGCACTGTATGATAATATGGGAAGATCAATTGCGATCTCCGCTGACAATATATTACTTGGTGCACCATTTGATGATAATCCTAGCGCTAACGCAGGTTCAGCCTATGTGTTTCAAAGGAACGGATCGAATTGGACCGAGGCGCAGAAGCTACTTGCTTCGGATGGTGGAACAGACGATCGCTTTGGATATGCTGTTGGCATAGCGGGAGATCTGGCCATAATTGGCGCAGCAGGCGACGATGACAAAGGCACGAATTCTGGTTCAGCCTATATTTTTCGCAAAGTCGGATCGAGTTGGGTGGAAGAGCAAAAACTGCTCGCTTCAGACGGCACTACCTTGGACTACTTTGGTGCTGCCGTAGCTATATCCGGCCAATCAGTAATTATTGGAGCGTATAACGATGGCAACATGGGATCGATGCCTGGCCATGGCGCCGCCTATATCTATCGATTTAATGGCACAAGCTGGATTGAAGAACGGAAACTTACCGCATCGGACATGACGATGGGTGATATGTTTGGCTTTGCGGTGGCACTTTCGGGTGATGTTGCTCTGGTTGGCGCCTATCAAGATCAAGATAACGGTATCCTTTCTGGCTCGGCTTATATATTTCGAAGAAATGGATCTAACTGGGTACAAATGCCTAAAATACTACCCTCAAACGGCGCAGCTTATTCAGCGTTTGGTTCAGCCGTAGCGCTCAAAGATAATTTGGCGGCAATCGGAGCGTATCAACAAGATGATGCGCGAGGTTCCAATTTTGGATCAGTGTATGCATTTCGGTTCAATGGTTCAATCTGGGCACAGGAAGCGGAGCTTGTTGGTGCAGATAGTCTTACCAACGAGAAATTCGGCTTTTCCGTTTCGGTTGGAAACGATGTCGTGGTTATTGGGGCACCCAATGCGGGGAGACAGCCTAATCTTAACGACGGCTATGGTGCTGCATATGTTTTTCGAAAGACCGGTTCAAATTGGGCGCAGACCGAGAAACTTCTTGGCGCCGATAGCGCTCGTTATGATTATTTTGGTGAGGTGGTTAGTGTTTTCGACGATACGGTTTTAGTAGGTGCGTGGGGGCATGGCCATGTTATCTATCAGACTGGTGCTGCCTATATTTTTAACTCTTGTTCGACGCCGACAATCAGCTCAAGTTCCCCTCCAAACGGTTTTGTCGACCCACTTGAAGATCGCGATGCTTCAAATCAAAATACTCTCTATGGCATTCAAAATGTCTCGATTACTTTTTCTGTGGCGGTTACGCCCGTAGGTGGTGGATCGTTAAACGCTTCAAATTTTATAACTCGCTGTGTAAAAAACGGTGTTACGGCAAGTGATCTTCAAACGGGTGCTGTTCCGGCAGTTACGCAGGTAACGGGAAGTGGTGTGGGACCCTACCAACTTCAACTCTCTTCTAGGATTTGCCTTGGTGCTTGGACAGAAATTAAAGTCATAAACGTTGTAGGTCCGGGGAACACGCCAATTTCAAGTACAGGAGACCGCATAGTCCTTGGCGCGCTTCCGATGGATATCACTCAAGATGGCAAGGTTTTGGGCGATGATATTAACAGGTGGTTGTCTGTCAGCGGAGGTTCCTTCGACCCGGCACCACTTACTAAAGTTTTGCTATTGGACCAAAAGCGAAACGGAATTATCGCTGGGGAAGATATTACCCGGAGTATTCAACTCATTACCGGCATTGGTACTTTTCGTGCCTGGAACAGTTTTGATTTGGGGCAAAAGCCCTAGCGGATTTCGTAAGTTCGTTATGCCGACTGCGCTGAGGATGTTTAATTTAAATTTCCTCTCTCTGCGCTCCGGTTGCAAGGGCGATGTCAGATGTTTGTTCTTACAAATTCCCACCGGGAGGGAGGTCTTGATTAAACTGTTGAGGACCAGCGTAGAAGCGAAAAGGAGTCCGAAATCAACACCGTAAGTTGAGTAGTTTCGATGTTTCTGACATACTTTCTCGTATAAATTAAGACTAGTATGAGCAAGGAGTTTTCTGTTTTTCGGAGCAAAGCATAACTTGTCCGCTGCTGCGAGAAACAGAAGAAAAGCTGATAGGTTTTTCCTGGTTGTTTATTAATAAAGAGCAGTCCCCAAAGGATGATAAAGGCATTTTTTGTGGACTGCTCTTCCCGAGGTCCTATGTCCAAAGTTGGATTGAAAACAATTCGGGTAAATTAGTAAACATTAGGAGTTCTAGCCATGAGGGCGATCTTTGAAGTAATTCGCGCAGTGGTTCCTCTACCATCCTTTGTTGAAGTAGTAAGGCATGAGCGTGAACGGCGTGAAGCGGATCTAACCAGAAAATTTGGAACAAGGGCAATGCTTGCCTCGTTGGCAAACATCAACCTTTCGCACCCCGACGGGATCATTGGTGTCAACAGACTCTACGAGATTGCTCAAGGCGAGATAGGCTTCCCTGCGTTGATAATCGGAACAAACGCTGTTGATGATGGTATGCCCGACCAGAAGGAGAGGGCACGTCTTATCGATGTGCTAAGGCCAATTCTCTTGATCGAATTGGTCGATCGTACCCGGAAAATCGGCGAAGGTGTGGATGTGTTCGCAGGAGGAAAGCAAGTTCCGTTGTTTGCGTTTTCGCAGTTCCAGCAAGTAACCAGCGACGGCGCGACGAAAGTGATGTGAATTCACTTCCTACTGGCAAAGCGGGCGGCCGACGCAACTTGCGTCCGCCCGCTTGCCGGGGAAGGGTTAGTAGTGCGGTTCTTCTGTTTTATTATTTCCACGGGTTTACGGTGTTGATTAAAATAATTTTTCTTGGGAGAAAATTATTCTAGTTTTAGTGTGGAGCGGAGAGGTGTATAAAGATTAAGTGCCGTTTGATGGCACCTGTCGTTGCGAGCAAAGCGAAGCAATCTCGAACCCTTATATGATATATGAGATCCTTTGCTTTGCTAGGAACGACTTATTAAAGCAGTAAAGATAAGAGTTTTATTCGGATGGAGAGTTCTTTCTTAATGGGTAGAAACATATAGGAACTATAAGCATGAAAGTTTTTCGCTCGTTTATCTTCTCGTTATTTATCAGCAGTATCATTTGCAGCACGCAAGTTTTTGCACTTTCCTTAAAGACGGCGCCACTTCAGTATTCTGATAGGGGAACGGTTCTTGAGGGGCAGGTGGTGTTTGATGAGTCACAAAAAGAGAAACGACCGGTGGTTATAGTGTTTCATGATTGGATGGGGCCAAGTGCGGTCACGATGGATGCTGCTAAAAAGGTTGTCGAGAATGGCTACGTTGCGTTTATTGCTGATGTGTATGGAAAGGGAGTCAGGCCAAAAGATGTAAAGGAAGCAGGGGAGCAGTCTGGGATCTATAAGGGAGATCGAGCTTTGATGAGAGCTCGTGCTCAGGCGGCTTTAGAGGCAGTAAAAAATATCTCTCAAGCAGATACTTCAAAAGTAGGTGCAATTGGTTTTTGCTTTGGGGGCACAGTGGCCCTTGAGTTAGCGCGAGCTGGTGCTCCGGTTCTTGGCTCAGTATCGTTTCATGGTGGACTAGAAACTCCTGACATCGCACTTGCAAAAAATATTAAGGGAAAGATCCTTGCTCTCCACGGGGCGGATGATCCCTTTGTTCCAGTCAAAGATGTAGAAGCATTTGAGCGTGAGATGACTGAAGCCAAGGCTGATTGGCAACTTATAAAATTTGGTGGCGCTGTGCATGCATTTACGAACAAGACCGTTGATGAACTCCACCTTCCTGGAGCTGCCTACAACAAGGAAGCGGATCTGCGAAGTTTTCAGTATATGAAAAACTTCTTTGGAGAAGTTTTTGAGTGAGACTCTGTATCGAAATCTCAAGAGGCCTAAGTCTTAGTAATAGAGTCTGTCGTTGCGAGCGAAGCGAAGCAATCTCGAACCCTTATTTGTAGTATGAGATTGCTTCACTTCGCCCGGCGGCCGGGCCTCCCGGCTCGCAACGACAGGAATGGAGCATCGTTTTGTTTGAGGCTGTGCATCTTAACGCCCTGTAATTATTCTTATTCTAGGTAATTTCTAACGAATCTTTACTTCACTTTTCTGCATCAAAAAAACACCTGATATTAGAAATGATACCACAAAAAGAGAAGCGTTTTTTCTTATGATTATTGAAATAGATTATCCTGTAGAGCCCAAGGGTCGATATTGGCCAGGAAACCCACACGCTCAGCTGTATGATATTATTAATCAACGAAGAGAGAGCTACAAAAATCTTCTTAGGAACTTTCTTGAATACAAGCAGTTTGCTGTAGCGATCCCGACCGCTATTCAGGTCGGTCAAAAGATCTATCAAGAAACGGGACTTAAGTTTGAAAACTTAGAGCAGATGGTTCGAGAAAATCGCCTCTCGCCACAAATTGCTCAAACCGTTAACCAAATTATTCAAGATGCAGCAGAGTCTCTTGATCCAACTTGGATCAATGATTGGATTCCAGGATTAGATACGGTTACTCTGTATTCCTTTTTGGCAACCACTCGCCCAAAGAGATATTTTGAGGTGGGGTCTGGAAACAGTACGAAGTTTGCTCGACGCGCTATTCAAGATCATGCTTTGCCAACGACGATTACCTCGATTGATCCAAATCCACGCGCATCAATTGATAGGCTCTGTAATCAAGTCATTCGAACCGGTGTTGAAAATGTGGATCTTAGTATATTTCAACAATTAGAGGCAGGAGACATTTTGTTTGTCGATTGTTCGCATTGTGTTTTTACAAATTCAGATGCGAATGTCTTACTGATCGAGGTTCTCCCGACGCTGAAGCCAGGAGTTTTAGTGCAATTTCACGATATCTGCTTGCCGTATGATTATCCAGATTGCTACCGGGAGCGGTATTACTCCGAGCAGTACCTCCTTGCGGCGTATCTTTTGGCTGAAGGTTCGAAGTTTGAAATCGTTCTTCCAAATTATTTTATTAGCCATGACGATGAACTAAAGAGCATTCTTTCCCCTCTCTGGAACGATCCGAAGATGCAAGGGGTTCAGACTCATGGATGTTCTTTTTGGTTGCGTGTGAGGTAAGGGAAGAAAGCACGTCTCTGTAATTCATCTTCTATAAATTCAGCCGGGCTAGAGTGAGCGTCTCAGCGCCCGGCTGGGCGATAACATTCGCGAGAGAGTTTTCTTTCAACGGTTTGATTACGTTGCGAAGTATCCTACAAGACGAACAAGAAATTGAATTGCAAAACCGATGATCCAGAGCACGCTTGCTCCAAGTCCAGTTTTCCAAAGCACAATCTTGTCATCTTGTAAGAATTCGGGCTCTCCGTACCCGTCACCATCGTTGTCCTCGTCGTCTTCACCTGACGAAAGGGAGAGGATCATGACAACAACCGCAACGATAAAACCCCCGATCGACCACCACACGGAGTAATCGGCTAGCTGATAGAGTATACAGATCTCAGCGACTACGAGGGTAATGGCGATTAGCAAAAAAACAGCTGTTCGTCGCCAATTGTCGAATACTTTGGAAAAAATCACCGTCGCCACGATCCAGCCCAACGCATACACCACACCGGGTACCGCCATTGCATTCCACATCGAACGTTCCTCCTTTGAACAGAAGTGTAGGGATCTGTAACAAACACAGTGCAGATTCCATTAGAAATGGAGCCTACACTGTGTTGACTCACCCGTAAGCTTTTCAAGGAAGGAGCGGATAGAAGCCTGTAACCTTAAAGGAAACCTTTTTACGCTCACTCTACCCGTAACTTGGTCAAGCTGTTAAACAGATCAAATAAGTAACGTTGATTAGGAAGACTACTAAAGAAAAAAATTTAAAGAGCTGTTGAATTGAGTGGAATATACGAGCAGTTCAAGATTGAGTCAAGGCGAGCTATTTATAAGCACTTTAGGTTTTCTAGTTCATTTAATCTTCCATTTCTGATACTGAAGAATTCAAAGCGCTGCAGATAAATTCATATTCGTATGGCCACACTTCAAGTTAGAGAGGAAGCAAACGCAGATTTTAAAGGTGGGTGCGAGCCTGCACGTCCATTTCTAAAATGGGTTGGAGGAAAGTCTCAACTCCTTTTAGAGATTAAGAACAAAATGCCAAAAAACTATGGGACCTACTTTGAGCCGTTTGTAGGAGGGGGTGCGGTTTTTTTTCGAGAGCGCCCTAAAAAGGCAGTGCTCATTGATATCAACGCTGAATTGATTAATGCCTACATCGTTGTTCGAGATCATCTCGATGATCTTATCGAAGAACTTCAAAAGCATCGATATGATAAAGAGTATTTTTATAAAATTAGAAACGTTGATCGCCTACGCTCTTATCAAAAATGGAGCTCCATTCAGCGCGCTGCGCGGTTGATATTTCTTAATAAGAGCTGCTTTAACGGATTATATCGCGTAAATTCAAAAGGACATTTTAATGTTCCCTTTGGTCGTTATACAAATCCGACCCTTGTTGATTATGAAAACCTCCACGCATGTAACAAAGCGTTACAGGGGGTAGAACTCTTCGTAAGCCCTTTCTTTGTTGTTGAAGATCTGGTTGAGGCGGGAGATTTCGTTTATTTCGATCCGCCGTATGCTCCGTTAAATGAAACATCACATTTTACAAATTATAGCATGAATGGTTTTTCAAAGATCGATCAACAACAGCTTCGCGATCTCGTTTTGAAATTAGATAAAAAAGGAGTGCATATCATGGTTTCAAATTCCGATGTGCCCTTTATTAGGGAGTTGTATGAAAAGAGATTTAAAGTTCACACCGTGTATGCCGCAAGGGCCGTTAACTCAAAAGGTAACCGTCGGGGTAAGATAACAGAGTTGTTGATTACCAATGATTCATAGGTGAGAAGAGAGGTTTTTTACTGTTTTCGGTGTAATCGGCGAATACCTCCTTGAATACCACACCAAGGAAGGATAGAAGAGGAGAAGTGCATCCACAGTGAATCTATAGGGCGAGCGCGGAAAAACTAGAAGGGTCAGACGAATGCGTCTCTTTGCGAAGTTTAATATTGCATTAGTTGTGGTGTTTCTCCTTGGGGTTAGTGCGACCGGTTTTTTTACATATGAAACGCTTCATAAAAACGCACGAGAAGAGGTAATTGCGCAGGCTGATATCATGATGGGTGCAGCGCAAGCAATTCGACATTATACCGTTGAAGAAATTAAGCCACTTCTATCAGAGCAACTAAAAACTGAGTTCCTTCCACAGAGCGTTCCTGCGTATGCCGCTACGCAGAATTTTAACGCGTTACGAAATCAGGATCCTTATCGGGAGTTCTATTACAAAGAAGCTGCGCTCAATCCAACCAATCCAATCAATCGCGCTGTTGATTGGGAGTCAGATATTATTCAGCAGTTTCGCAGTGATGCCAAACTAGAGCGTTTCATAGGGGAGAGAGAAACTCCTTCCGGACCTTCTCTCTATCTCAGTCGCCCAATCAAGATAAAAGATGCAGGATGCCTCACCTGTCACAACACTTTTTCTGAAGCGCCCCGTCCCTTACTCAAGAAGTACGGACTTGATAACGGGTTTGGATGGAAGTTAGATGAGGTGGTTGCCGCACAGATCGTTTCTGTGCCGATGTCAGTGCCGATAAAAAAAGCAGATCGCACCTTTAAGGCGGTGATGGGGGCGCTTACTGGAATATTTGTGATTATTATGATTGTGCTTAACATGTTGTTGCGTCATATCGTTGTGAAACCGATTGTGGCGATGTCAAAAATCGCTGATGAAGTAAGTAAGGGCAACATGAGTGCCCCTGAGTTTAATGCAAAAAGCAACGACGAGGTTGGTATTCTTGCCACATCATTTAACCGTATGCGAAGAAGTTTAGAAAACGCACTCTCCTTACTTGAGGATGAAAATAAATAATTCTCTTCCGTTTAAAAAATTAGGAAAATACGAGATCCTCGATGTCCTTGGGCAGGGGGGGATGGGAACCGTCTACAAGGCTCGAGATCAAAAGCTTGATCGGTTAGTGGCTTTAAAAACTATCCGCGCCGATCTTCTCTCGCAGACTGGGGAGGATCTGCTGAGTCGATTGGAACGGGAAGCAAAAGCAGCAGCAAAGCTTTCTCACCCTAATATTGTTACTGTCTATGATTTTGATACGTTAGAAGGGACATCATTTATTGCTCTTGAATACGTTGAGGGGCAGGAATTAAAAGATTCTATTGAAAATCGACTTCCTCTTGATGGAGATGAAGTATTACGGATAATTTTTCAGATCCTCGATGGGCTCTCCCATGCGCACTCGCGGGGAGTTGTGCACCGCGATATCAAACCAGCCAATGTGATTGAATTAAAAACCGGTGCGTTAAAGATCTCCGATTTTGGAATTGCGCGGGTGGATGTTACGCAGAAAACGCAGGTAGGGATGTTTCTTGGTACCCCGCAGTATGTCTCGCCAGAGCAAGCAGTGGGAGAGGTTGCTGATGGAAGGTCAGATCTTTTTTCGGTGGGGGTTATTCTCTATGAGTTACTTACCGGAGTAAGACCATTTGCTGGAGACTCGCTCACGGCGATTATCTATCAGGTTCTTAATAAAACCCCGGAGCTCCCTTCAGAGATCTGTCGGGAGCAGCTAAAGCCCTTTGATGCTGCGGTTGAAAAAGCACTTGCAAAAAACCCCGAGGATCGATTCCAGAGTGCTGAAGAGTTCAAAAAAGCGCTTATTCTTGCAAAGGAAGGAAAAATCGTTGGGAGCCAACGCTTTAGTGAGGAGGAACTAAAGCGAATTGAATGTGAGCTTGCAAATTTCTTAGGGCCAATTGCTAAAATAGTTATCGGAAAACTTTCAAAAAAAGCGTTCTCTTTGAATGAGCTTTGTATGCTTGCAGCGGGACAGATAAAAGTTAGCTCCGATCGCGATAAGTTTTTACAAACGATGAGACAGATAACCCCGAACGCTCCGGTGCTTTCACACCGAGCGCCATCTTCTACGAATTGGGAGGCTGACTTTTTGCAAACGGTGCAAGCTGAACTGGCACACTTAATCGGGCCGCTTGCTTTACATCTTGTAAAAAAAATCTCTGGAGTGGCTACAACAAAGGAGGAGTTATATGAGCTTCTCTCTAAGTACATTCGACGTGAAGAAGATCGGCGCCATTTTCTTTCTGTAGTAGATAAGGAAAAGAAATAACCAACCAGAGGATATCAGGTTTTTACGTACGCAGATCCGTAAGTGTTTTCCTTTCAATATCGA
Source organism: uncultured Bdellovibrionales bacterium (assembly GCA_964505555.1). Lineage (GTDB taxonomy): Bacteria > Bdellovibrionota_C > UBA2361 > SZUA-149 > CAZDIO01 > CAZDIO01. Next base: position 2,865 of record CAZDIO010000176.1, on the reverse strand, counting down.
AGAAATGTTTATCAGCCCTTGTTCGGACTTACCGATTTACGAAGAATTGTGTAATACAATCTGCACAGTGTTCGAACCAGATTATAAAATTCTTTTTGAATCCTCTCCTGGTCTCTATTTAATAGTGACTCCGGAGTTTCAGATCGTTAACGCAAGCGATGCGTATTTGAAGGCGACGCTTACGAATAGAAAAGATATTACTGGCCGTGGACTCTTTGAGATTTTTCCTGACAATCCGGAAGATTCTAAAGCGACGGGAACTAAAAATTTGCGAGCTTCTCTTGAAAGGGTTCTTCAGGAACGGCACCCTGATACGATGGCAGTACAAAAATACGACATTCGACGCCCTGAGTCCGAAGGGGGTGGGTTTGAGGAGCGCTTTTGGAGTCCAGTCAATTCACCAGTCTTTGGAGAAAATAATGAGGTTAGGTACATTATTCACCGTGTTGAGGATGTCACCGAGTTTATTCATTTAAAAAAACAGGAAACAGAGCAGTTACAATATGCTGAAGTCATGAAAGAACGGGCTCAGCAGATGGAAGGAGAGGTGTATTCTCGTGCGCAGGAGATACAAGAGGTTAACGATAGATTACGAAGAGCCAATGAGTCGCTTATAAAACGAGAAGAAGAGCTTCAGAGCCTCTATGAAAAGCTTCAACGACTCGATCAGTTAAAAGCTAAATTTTTTGCAAACATAAGTCATGAGCTTCGCACTCCGTTGGCGCTTATTCTTGGTCCGGTGGGGAAATTGCTTTCCAATAGTAACGCTCCAAGAGAGATTTTAAAGGAACTTAAAGGGGTTGAGAGGAACGCAAAAACCTTATTGAAGCATGTCAATAACTTACTTGATATCGCAAAACTTGATGCTGGTGGAATGGTGCTTCAATACCGTGAGATCGATCTTGCGCTTCTTGTTCGACAGGTAGCTTCTAATTTTCAAACCCTCGCAGAAGATCGCCAATGTCGTTTCTTTATTGATGCTCCTGATCAGATTCTTGCCGAGGTGGATCCAGAAAAAATTCAGCAGGTGCTGATGAATTTACTTTCAAATGCTTTTAAATTTACCCCAAGTGGTGGAATGGTGCGATGTGCGTTGCATCTTGAAGAATCGGTTACAGAAAGTAAAAAACAGCATGTCATACTGGAAGTTTCAGATAGTGGTCCAGGGATCGCACCACAACATCGAGATATGATTTTTGAACGGTTCTATCAGGTTGAAGAGAGCGCTATTCGAACATTTAGTGGGACCGGTTTGGGGCTTGCGATTGTAAAGGAGTTTACCCTTCTTCATCAGGGGAAGGTTGAGGTTCATCAAGGAGAGGAGGGAGGAGCAAAGTTCTGTGTTTTTCTGCCGTTGAAAGCCCCCCTTGGCATTCCTGTGACAAAAGAAGAAAAACGCGCACCAAGTACTTCTGAAGAGATAATTGAACCGATAGTTGAGGAATTAAAACTTTCTGAAGTTGACCCTTCCTCGCAACGATCTGGAAACAAGCCCCTTGTTCTCGTTGTTGAAGATAATCCCGAGATGGGGCGGTTTATTGTGGAGATCTTATCAGAAGAATTCTCTGTGCTCAGGGCACTTGATGGAAGGACTGGGCTTGGACTAGCAATCGCAGAGAATCCAGATGTTATTTTGACAGATGTGATGATGCCGGTAATGAGTGGAGATCAACTTGTTTATGAGGTTCGAAAAATACCACAGCTAAAAAATATTCCAATCATACTTCTTAGTGCAAAAGCTGATGATGAGCTTCGGTTAAAGCTCCTTCGTGAAGGAGCGCAAGATTATTTAATGAAGCCATTTTCACACGAAGAGCTTCTTGCAAGAGTAAAGATTTTTTCGTTGCTTAAAACTACGATGGATGAAGTGGCGTCAAAAAATAAGGAGCTAGAAGCATTTAGCTATTCTGTTTCTCACGATCTCAAGGCGCCGTTAAGAAGCATTATTGGAAATAGTGAAGCTCTTTTGGAAGATGCCGGAGCGTTGCTGGATGATTCGTGTAAGCACTATCTCAATCGGATCGTAAAATCGTCAGAAAAAATGGCGCTTTTGATTGATAGCTTGCTTGATCTCTCCAGACTAAGTCGAAAAGAGATGATCTTTGAAAGCACCGATCTCACCCAACTGGCAAGTGGAATTATTGCTGACTTAAAAAATATCGATCCTAAGCGGGAGGTTTCGGTTATTATTGCAGATAAGATGGTGGCAGATGGGGATCGGCAACTTCTCTCTGTTGTGCTTACCAATCTCCTTAGTAACGCCTGGAAATTTACGACTCATCAGCGTCAGGCACAGATCGAGTGTGGATCAACAAAGCAAGGAGATAAAATAGTTTATTATGTAAAAGATAATGGTGCTGGTTTTGAAATGCAGTATGCCTCGAAGTTATTTTCTGTTTTTCAACGGCTTCACTCTACAGAAGAGTTTCCCGGTATTGGAATTGGTCTTGCCACCGTTCAGCGGATTGTTCATCGTCATGGGGGGCGGGTATGGGCGGAGGCGGAGCTTGGAAAGGGTGCAACGTTTTTCTTTACGTTGAATTAGTATCTTCAAGAGACCCTCTCTAAAAAAAATCACTAAATCTTGTGTTAAATGAAGCGAAACCATTCGTTGCTTTTACTCGATAACTGTTAATTGTTAAGCGTTTGGTAATGGTGTTTGTAGTTTCAAAAAAGTATGTGGAACCTTTTTTGGTAAGAAGGTTATGGGGGGATAAATATTGGGGAATATTCAAAAAGTTTGTGAATTGAAAAAGGAGGTAAGTTAGAAAACATTAAACTCCTCCGAGACCCCGACTGGAGGGAGGGGAAAGGGAGTGTGTCCAGTCGGGGTCAATCGGGAGGAATCTTCCGAGTTTTTATACT
>CAZDIO010000175.1:0-6097 GCA_964505555.1 uncultured Bdellovibrionales bacterium | reverse complement strand
GGTATAGATTTCAGACATTTGGTCGCCCAAAAAATCAATTATGGCAAAGGTGGTTTCGTTTTTGCTGCCATCCGCCCCCCACGACAGAGAGGGACCGTTTATGGTGTTCGAGGCTCTTCGGCTTAAACTTCTACTTAACCTTGAGCTTGACCTCCTACCTTCCGTGTTATTGCGAGCGAAGCGAAGCAACATCATCCTGTCCCAAACAAGGCGATTTTTTCCCTCCCCGGCAAATTACTCCAGGTAAGTAGTTAATTGATAATTCCCCTAAGTCTCTACATTCATTTCATAATTCCCTTCAACTCACCCCAGCACAAAGATTGCAAGAGAGCATATTAGTAAGAAATAACTGAGTGCGTTGTGGGGATACTGCTACGCCCTCAAGAATGAGGTAAATGCATGGGAAATGGGCTTGGAGCATTATTGGATCTTAGCCGACGAGCACTGTCGGTTCAGAGCCAAGCGCTTCGTGTAATCGGAAACAATATCTCTAACGTTAATACGGAAGGATATAGCCGACGCAAAGCGGAGCTTGTTTCGCGAGGTTCACAAGGCGGGGGTGACGACGCGTTTGGTTCAGGAGTTAATATCAATCGTGTCATTCGGGTAGTGGACAAATTTCTTGGTAAGGAATTACAGGCACGAATCTCTACGAGTGCCTCCGCTCAAGCAAAAGCTGAGTTCTTAAATCGCGCTCAAGCCCCTTTCTCGCTTGATCAAACGGTTGGGCGTATTGGCTTTCAACTCTCAGAGTTTTTTAGCTCCTTAGAGGATCTTGAAGTAGATCCAGCAAATATTCCCTTACGGGGAAACGTTATTGATAAAGGCGCAGCGCTCACCCAATCCATTCAGAGCACTTATTCAACGATTGCAAACTTACAACGCGAAGCTGACAACCGAATGGGAGTTTTGGTTACAGAGGTGAATCAGATAACGGAACAGATTGCAGAACTCAATGGGCTTATTACCCCCGTAGCGAATGGAGAGCAGGAAAACATCGGACTTCTCGATCAGCGAGAACAATTAGTTCGTCAACTCTCTTCACTGATCGGAGTTGAAACGGTCCAAAATAGTGACGGAACAATTCTTGTCACCCTTCAAAATGGATTTGGTTTGGTAACCGGAAACTCTGCTCGTGCACTTGAGTTTACCCCAGCGCCAAGCTTTGCTCCCGTCGGAGGATATCCCGAAGGACTTGATGGGCAGGCATTAGGACATATTGTTTTTGATTTTGATGACACCGCTACAGACTCACATATCGATCTAACCGGTGTCATTGCTTCTTCCGGCGGACAACTTGGTGGGTTAGCAAATGTTCGGGGTATTCAGAGTGCAACGGATACTTCCACGTTTGATGCAGAAGGAGATCTGGTTGATATCGCTGCAAGAGTAGAATCGATAGCACGAGATCTCTTAACTCGTTTTAACCAAACCTATTTAGGTTCCACCGATGAAGATACCGGCACTGCGGGTTTTCAACCATCTTCGGGAGATCTTGGTGGAACGGGACCAGGAGTCTATGGGTTGTTTACTTTTGCAGGTGCTGCGGATTCAGATACTGACGGACTTCCTGATGATCTTACCGCAAATGGACTTACTAGTTACGCTAGTGAGATCGAGTTTGGATTTTCCGATCCCGCAGATTTTGCAGCAGCACTTGATTTGGATCCAGCGGATAATTCGACCTCCTTTGTCGATGGAGATGGCTCAAATATTTCAGCACTCCTTGCGCTACGTGACGACAAAATCAATTACTCCTTAGGAAACTTTTCCCTCAGTGCCACTGTGGAAGAATTGTATGATTCCACAGTTACCTATGTTGGAGGAGTAAGCGCTCGTGCAGCAAATGACTACACCGTTGCGGCAGAGCAGAAGTCACAACAGGAAGAATTACAAGCAGCAGTCTCTGGAGTGAATATTGATGAAGAACTTACGCAACTAATTAGTTTTCAACGCGCTTTTCAGGCTTCCGCGCATATGATTCGAACCGGAGACGATCTGTTTACCGAAATTATCAACCTTGTTCGTTAAGAGGTAATATATGTCAGTAGTCAATAGAACAACAAATCTTCAGACCGCAAATGCTTTTGCTGCAACTATCTTAAGGCAACAAGTTGAATTGGAGCGGGTGAGGCAGGAGATCTCCACCGGCTTGAAGGTGGTGAATCCCAGTGATGATCCTGGACGTGCAGGGACTGTTGCTGGATTTCTTGCCGATCTGCAGTCACTTGATCGTTACAAACAGCGAATGGGTTTGGTTACTAACATTCTCAACCAACAAGAAAGTACGCTTGATTCTGCAGAGATAGTATTAGAGCGAGCGAGAGAGCTTGCTAATCAAAGTGCGTCTGAAACCGTTGGTGCGGAACAAAGGGGACTCATTGCTGAGGAAATTTTTAAGCTTCGAGATACTCTCGTGGGGCTTGCAAACACAAAGGTGAACGGTCAATACATCTATGGTGGTGGAGACGGTGCAAATCCACCGTTTATTGCGGATGATTACGATTTTCCAGTAGACACCGGAGATCCAGCGCATGTTCGCTATGTGTTTGACGACAATCCAGGTCGGTCTCTCACCAGAAGCGCACAACTGAGCGAAAGTACTTCGATTACCATTACCTCTCCGGGGGACCAAGTATTTGAAAACGCAATTTCTAGCTTAGAACGACTGGGGCGGGCATTGTCTGGGTACCGTACAGATCCCGAAGATTGGTCAACAACGCCAACAGGCACCGGAAACCCCTTTACTTTTCCAGATGACTATACGGCACAAACTGCAGCCATTCGCGCTGCCATTGATCCTCTCGAGGCGGCACGAAACGGTGATATTGTTGGAGAGCGAACACGAGTGGGTTCAAGTTCTGCAAGAGTTGAGCAGGAACTAAATATTAATGCTCAGGTGAAGCTCAACGTAGAACAGCTGCGCGCTACGGTTCAAGATACTGACATTGTAGAAGCAGCGAGCCGCTTTGCAAGTCTACAAACTAGTTTAGAGGGCTCTTTGCAAACTGGAGTAACCATCAATCAACTTTCACTTCTTGATTTCATATAAAATCCCCATGGTCTTAGGATTTTAAACTACAGAGGCGCAGAGTCACAGATAATATCATTAAAATCTCTTTCCTATGTGACTCTGCGCCTCTGTGGTTTAATCAATCTTTCTTTCAGAAACCACCCAATGGCTGTAATAAAGCTACAGTTTCAAAAGACATCTCCCTTTCACAATAATTACTTTTATTATAGTTTCCTCTTAATACTCATGGAGGAGAGGATGATAAGCTGATTGATTTGCTAAGAGTTTTTACGCAGATACTCAGCGATATTCAGTCCTAAAAATGGAGTTTGGTGCATGTTAGTTTTAACAAGAAAACCAGGAGAGAGTCTTTATATCGGAGATGATATTAAGGTGACGCTCATGGAGATAAAAGGAAATCAGGTCCGAGTTGGAGTGGCAGCCCCATCATCGGTAAGGATTTATCGGGAAGAGATCTATCTCCAAATATTAGAAGAAAATCAATCGGCGGCTGCGCTTTCTAAAGATTCTGTTACTGACTTAGGGCAGGTTGCAAAGGTTTGGAAGGATTCAAAACCAAAAACGATTGGCGTGTTAAAAGGGAAAAAAACCGAAAAGGGTGCCGAATAAGTTATTAAGGGCAAAGGATATGAAGATAAAGTCAAGCAGGTTTGGAGACTTTGAAGTAGAACCTTCATCGGTTATTGAAATCGTTGGTGGTATTATTGGCTTTCCAACGTTTACGAAGTACGTGCTCTTAGATTATAACCCGCCATTTTCTTGGCTACATTCTACCGAAAACGCAGATCTGGCATTTGTTGTTGTTAATGCAGGTGAGTTTGGAGACAATTATTCATTTCCTCTTCCATTTGGGGATCGGGTGATCGAGCTTACGGAGCGAGATGAAGTGGCAATTGTGAATTTAGTTTCTGTTCGTGAGAATCCGGCACAAACTACGGTCAATATGAAAGCTCCGGTGATAGTAAACCTTACAAACCGAAAAGGCAGACAGCTGGTGCTTGATGATCACCGTTATTCGGTACGATTTTCGTTGTTTTCTTCAGAAGAAGAGGGAACGAAGGAAGAGACCCCTCTATCCAAACGCTGAACTTTGCTGTGTATAGAGTTCCCGCACATCATCCGCAACTTTAATAGCGCGGTCTTGTTCAATCCCCAGGGCAGACAGTAACGAGTACATCTCTTCGGTAAGATCGGGATACCCTTCGAAGTGACCATATCCGATCGTGTGCGCGAGAGAGTTTGCTGCTTGTACGACCAATATCTTTTCCTCTTGATCTCCTTGTACCGGAAGCTCAATCGGATCGTGGTGATGTAATATCACCTGGCATGTTTGAGGAGAGAAATTCCATTTCTTTGCAACTAATGCTCCAATCAGAGGGTGAGAAAATCCGAGGATCTGCTCTTCAGCTTCATAGTAGAGAGAACCAGAAACGGTAAGCTCCATCACCTGTTTGTATTCATTTGGGGTGTGATTTACTAAAACAATCTTTCCAAGGTCGTGGAGAAGTCCTAGAAGAAACGCCTCCTCTCCATAGCGTTTATTAAGAAGGTGGCAGATTGAGTGTGCTGCCATGCCAGTCACAAGAGAGTTCTCCCAAATAATTCTTTCAAACTCTCCGTATCGTCGATTCATCTGCCGCAAGGTTGCAGCAACCACGATTCCTTTGAGCGTTTTAAATCCGATCACCATGATTGCTTGATTGAGGGTGGTAATTTGACGCTGTCTTGCAAACATCGCAGAATTTGCGATCTTTAATACACGTGCCGCAAGCGCTGGGTCGCTACTAAGTAGGCCTGTGAGATCTCCTGATGTTACATCGGGATCTTCAAGCATTCCGATTGCGCGAGAAGCAACATGAGGGAGGGGGGGGAGATCGCCAACCCAAGCAACGATATCTTGCCAGTCTTTAGTAGAGGAAATATGTGACTTATACTCCTCTGGAACACCATTTTCACTCTCTAATTCTGACATACATATCTCTTATCTAGTCAATCAAGTTACTATCGACTAAAAGGCGATAGATGAAAAGCCTTTTCCAAGCAGGGAATACACTGACGTTTGTCTTCGAAAGAACCATTCTTTCTCTATCCTTGCAACAATTGAGCAGTAATGAAAGCCCGTTAAGTTGGTAACGGCTCAGTCCGATAACTTAATGAGTATTAGTTTTCGATAACTCATGGAAAGCGTAGGATTTTTTTAATCCTTTTTCACCAGATCGTCTGTCATTAGGTTTTTTTATGGATCTCGAATATCAGACTGCAAAACAGCAAAACGGAAAATGTTTAATTGTAGTTGAAGGAGATCTCGATAACGAAGTTGCCGGAGAGGCTCTTCGTAAAGCGTTTAACAAACTTTATGAAGCGGGAGAACGAACCGTTGTTTTGGATCTGACCAAAGTTGACATTATTAACTCGTTTGGAATTGGCAAGATTCTCGCGTGCCAAAAACGGCTTAAAGCTGAAAATGGAGCTTTAATGGTTAAGCCACTTCAGGGATTTGTTAAGGAAACCTTTGAGTTATTGATGTTAGATCGCCTATTTCCAGTTGATACAGAGCACTAAGAGGCTCAATTTCCTCAAGCTAGCATAATCGTTTCGCCGATAGATTTAAAGAAAGAGTGAGAATGGACACTTTTCTATGGGACTTAAATTCAGATTAAAAGGCCTCGCTGAGACATTCATCGAAGCACTTTGCTGCCCGATCTGTAGTCATGATGGGGGAGAGGAGGGCGATCAAGGTTTTAGCACTTCGTTTACACGGGTGACTTTTGAAGGGATCATCGTTGTCATTCAATGCCAGTGTTGTGGGATGATCTTTGTTCCAGAGGGTCAACGATTAGGAATTATCGACGGCAGAAAACTTCGAGACGCCGTTCAAAAAGATAGCAAAGACACAGGCGAGCCAATCTTTCCCTCTGTAGAGTCAGTCAGACTCAATGTAGAAAAACTAAACGCCGAAAGAAACGGCGGCGTGCATTAATTATTTAACGCATTAAACTCGACATTCTGTAGCGATTCCCGCCCTGTCGTTGCGAGCCGGGAGGCCCGGCCGCCGGGCCTCCC
>CAZDIO010000174.1:0-13767 GCA_964505555.1 uncultured Bdellovibrionales bacterium | reverse complement strand
CGCTTCTGTTTAGGGAATTTGCCTTCTCACGCGCCCCGCTTATTCAAGCTTCTGCGACTTTTTAAAACTTTCTCGAACACAAATTGAAACTGGAAGAGAAACTCGGTTAAAGCAGTGGATAGTTGCCATCTACCAATTTTTGGAGATCGAGAAGCACCAAGTCAAAACATTAATGATGGGCGGTCAGGCTTGCGTATTGTACGGCGCAGCGGAGTTTAAAAGAACTTTAGATTAGACTGTTATCAAAAAAGAACCCAGCAGACTGAGAAAATAAATCTCCCAGTCTGCCGTAATAACCTATGCCGCTTTCTGCATCATCTGCGGCCCAACAGACACGATCTTCGAGTCGTTGGTATAATCCTCATGAAACCTTGAAAGGCGTTTTCGTAACATTAATCGGGAACGGTGGAGTCTGGATTTTACTGCTGGAATGCTTAATCCGAGAATTTTTCCAACCTCTTTGTTTGAAAGCCCATCAACATCGCGAAGAATAAATACTGCGCGGTAGTCTTCGGGGAGTTTTGAAATCGCCGCCTCAAGTGCCTGCTTGATTTCATTGTTAAACGCAAGTGAGTCAGAGCGTGCACCAAAAGCGGTGGGCTGTTGAATCGCTTGGTTTTGTAACTGCGGCAAGATGTCCTCCATCGAAACGCTTTGGTCTTGACGTCTCTTTCTGAGTTTCATAAATGCAGCATTTACCGTGATTCGATATAACCAACTAGAAAACTTTGATTTTCCCTCAAAACCAGCGACCTTTCGATAAACCGTAATAAACACATCTTGTAAAACCTCTTCGGCATCTTCCTGATTGCGTGTTAAGCGCATCGCGAGGTTATTAACCTTTGTTTCATACCTACGAATAAGTATTTCAAAACTTGCCTCGCATCCTGAAGTAAACCGTTCAATAAGTTCATTATCTGTTACCGTTGAATCGTCCATCTCACCCTCTCTGATCATTTCCGTTGATTCCATACTCCACTCTTCCATTCCTTCCTTGTTCACTTCCGAAGAATCACTTCCCAAGAAGATGCGAGAAACCTAGCGCAAAAAAAATCAGCACTTGTCACCGAGTTGTAATAAGAATGGAACAATTTGGTAAAAAGAGGCGGTTTAAGAAAGATGAAGCGCTGTTTTAAGCTCTGGAAGCATTTGCAAGAAGCGTTTTGCAGTGAGCTCGGCTGCTTGTTTGTGGTTTTTCTTCCATTGAAGGTGCCCTTCAGCGCTAACGGTATTTGTTACGGCACAAAGACCGGTCCAGGGAATACCAAGGTGGTGGCAGGCGCTTGCTACCCCAAATAACTCTAAGTTTTCAAACGGTGCGCTCGCTCCTTCTGAAAGAGTTTTTGCTGCCTGCTCCGACCCGGTAATCGCAAGCGTCGAGTAAATAGCCCCTGAAGAGATTGGGAGAAATTTAAGAATCACTCCTTGGAGTGCTTCTGAACTCACTATGGTCGTTACCGTCCCTTCCGGTAGATAGGCATCTCCCTTTATCAGCAGATAATCCGCTAAAGAAACACTCTTTGCAGAAACAAGAGAAAACAACTCGACAGACTTAGATACACTCCCGACACTCCCTACACTCCCGACAAAGATAACTCCAACGCATTCGGTGTCTTCTTTGCAAATATCATTAAGTGCTTGTGTGGTTTGAAGTGCTGCTTCAACAACCCCAATTCCGATCTCTTTTACTACAATACATCGCTCCTCAACCAACAACGAATGAAACGGAGAAAGTTCACCATCAAATGCACCACAAATAAGAAGTTTTCTTTTCATCCGTTTACGAACAATTAGCAATAAACTTCTCTACACTCTCAATCGCTGCCTCTGAAACCTGAAGGCGGCGATCTTTTTTGGGGATCTTTTTTCCGGCGCTATTTCGAAGCTCTGCCTGATGATAACAGGGCATTAAACCAAAACTGATATTCATCGGTTGAAAATCCTTTCGCTCCGGATCGCTAATGTATTTCATCAGTGAGCCAATAGCGGTACTTTCTGGAAAAGAGATCGGCTCCTTCCTCTGGAGTAACCTTGCGGCATTGATTCCTGCAACAAGCCCTCCTGCTGTTGATTCTACATACCCTTCAACACCGGTAATCTGCCCCGCAAAAAAGAGCCCAGGACGGGTTCTAAACTCCAGTGTGGAATTTAAACACCGCGGAGAATTCATAAAGGTATTTCGGTGCATCGTGCCAAGCCTTACAAACTCAGCATCTTTGAGCCCAGGAAGGGTGCGAAAAATTCGTAATTGCTCACCTTGCTTGAGCCTTGTTTGCATCCCGACCATACTCCAAAGGGTTCCTGCTTTATCATCCTGGCGAAGCTGCGCTACCGCATAAGGTTTTCGTCCTGTTCTTGGATCAATTAATCCAACAGATTTAAACGGCCCAAAAAGAAGCGTGTCCGGTCCCCGCTCAATCATATCTTCAATCGGCATGCACCCTTCAAACGGTCGTAACACCTCCCCTTCATTTTCTACCTGATCATGGCCTGCATATTTTTCGCCATTTTTTACCGCTTCTACAAACGCATAGTACTCCTCTCGAGAAAGTGGGAGATTAATATAATCATCCCCTCCTTTGTCGTACCGGGATTGTCGAAAGGTCTCTTCTTGGTTGATAGAGTCCCCAACGATGATCGGACTAATCGCATCGTAGAACGAGAGATGACCTTCCCCTGTTAACTCCTCAATTGCTCTTGCAAGTGGTCTTGAAGTCAGTGGCCCAGTGGCAATAATCACCGGGCTATCAACACTTGACTGAGGAATCGTGGTGATCTCTTCACCCCGAATGGTAATTCGAGGATGCGTTCGGATCTTCTCATCGATGTATTTACTAAAAATCTCTCGATCAACGGCCAACGCTCCTCCTGCGGGCACGGCTGCCAAAAGCGCTGCTTCCATAATCAGAGAGCCACAGGTAGAGAGCTCTTTTTTTAACAACCCCACGGCGTTCGAAAGATCAGCACCCCGAAAGGAGTTAGAACAGACGAGCTCAGCACAGTAAGGAGATTTGTGTGCCTTGGTCATCACCTCAGGGCGCATCTCTGAGAGCACGACATCGACACCATTTGAAACCGCCTGCCACGCTGCTTCGCTTCCCGCAAGACCCGCACCGATAATTTTTACATGATTCACTATTTAAGACCTCTTTCTTATTGGCTTTCCTTGTCAAACGGGAATTTCCCGCCTCAAAGCCCACTGGCTGCGGTTCACGCTTAGTGTTAATTTGAGTATTACAACAAAATTTAATATTCTGATTAAATTAATATCGCTTTTAAAGGGAAATCTCAATGGCCATCCAAGTTTCGATGCCACAGCTAAGTGACACCATGCATGAAGGGAAGATCCTCACCTGGAGAAAGAAAGAAGGAGAACAGGTTTCAAGGGGAGATGCGCTCGCAGAGGTTCAAACCGATAAAGCTGACTTAGAGATCGAAGCATTCCATGATGGGGTGCTTTTAAGAATTGATGCTCCAGCCGGAACCACCGTCAAGGTAGGATCTATTATTGCCGTGATCGGAGAAAAAGGGGAGTCGATAGCAGCACCACAAAATCAACCTGCAGGTGATACTTCAAGCCCTCCTCCCGCAAATTTCCAAAAAGCAGCGCCTCTACCTCAACAAGCTTCCACTCAAATGGGAACACCACCACCCGCGCTTACTCGATCTGATGATGAGCGAATTAAGATCTCCCCCCTTGCCCGAAATATCGCCACTACCCATGGGGTAGAAATTTCAAACCTCACCGGAAGCGGCGAGGGAGGAAGAATTGTTAGACGTGATGTAGAAAAATTTCTAGGAAAAGAGGTCTCAGTAGATGGAGAGGACTTCGGTGCGGCTCTTTCTGGAAACACACCAAGCAATTCTCGAGCGGACGAAAGGCAACGCCAAGGGGAATCCTTACCACCTCCACAAACAAGTGGTGCTTATCTCCAAGCAGAACCTGCCCCTGCGCGACCGCAGATGCCAAGCACTGGAGTAAGTACCGAGCCTCTTTCCTCAATGCGTGCCACGATTGCAAAACGCATGGTTGAGAGTGTAACTTCAATCCCCCACTTCTATGTTACCTCAGCAATTCGGATGGATGAGCTTTCACGGATGAAAGATAGCCTCAAGCCCCTCCCGCAATATCAGGGTATTACGTATAACCATCTGGTGATGAAGGGTGTTGCGCTTGCGCTAAAAACAGTCCCCATTGTGAATGCTCACTATGAAAATGGAAACCTCATCCAACCCCGAGATGTACATATCGGAATCGTCACCGCTGTTAGTGGAGGGCTGCTCATCCCGGTTTTAAAACATGCTGATAAGCTTGCCCTTGCTGAGATCGTCAGTGAGGCGCGTTCCCTTGTTCAGCGCGCACGCTCAGGACGACCAAAAGGTGATGACCTTACTGGAGGAACATTTAGCATCTCCAATATGGGAATGTTTGCGGTAGAAAGTTTTACGGCGATCATTAACCCTGGCCAGGGAGCAATATTAGCGATCAGTGCGATTGAAGAGGAACCGGTGGTTGTTGAGAAACAGATCCGTCCAGGACTGATGATGCGGCCCACACTCTCTGTAGATCACCGCATCATTGATGGCGTAATGGCCGGAGAGTTCCTGACCGAGCTAAAGAGAGTTTTAGAAGATCCGGTATTGTTGCTTGCATAAACGAGTGCGGGTTTAAAGAGTTTTAGACCCGGGAGATCAGGAGTGGGGGGAGATTATTGAACACAGAGTTTCACGGAGTTTCACAGAGTTAAAGAAGTTAAAGAATAGTTAATAAGCTACCTCTGTGAAACCCTGTGAAACTCTGTGTTCAACAATCTTTAACGAAACAACGGAAGAGTGAATGGAACGAGATAGTAACATTGCTACTAGTGAGAAAGAACTCAAACTCGAAGTCATCGAGCGCCCTGGGCTTGAAGAATACTCCGCTACCCTTTCTTTTCAGCAACAACTTGTTGATACGAAGGCAAAAGATCGAACTCTCTCCGACTTCTTAGTGTTCGTTGAGCATCATGAGGTCTATACCCATGGCCGAGGAACCCTTCCTCAACAACCTCTTTCTCCAAAAGCACAACAACTCAAATGGATTGAAATTAGTCGGGGAGGACAAGCCACCTACCATGGCCCTGGGCAACTTGTAGCCTACCCGATCTTTGATCTTGAAACACATGGAAGAGATGTTCATCGCTTCTTAAGAAAGCTCGAAGAGGTAGTCATCGAAACTCTCAAAGCATTTGATGTTGATGCCTTTCAACGTGACGGCCTGACCGGGGTTTGGGTGAGAGTGGAGGGAGGAGAGAAGAAGATCGCCTCAATTGGTATCGGCGTTCGAAAATGGATCACCTACCATGGTCTTGCCCTAAACGTTTCACCGGATCTGAATTACTTCCAAGAGATCTCTCCCTGCGGTCAAGAAGGAGCGGTGATGACCTCTCTAGAAGAGTTGTTTTCTGAAAAGAACTTACCCGCGCCAATACTTTCTGAAGTAAAAGAACACCTCGTATCTGCATTTAAAAAGGTATTTTCCTTTGAAAAAAAGATAGTGGAGAAAAAAATAGAGCCTCCCAAACGACCAAACTGGCTCAAGGTTCGTGCCCCTGGCTCTCCTCAATATCTCGAAACACGGGAGATTATTAAAACCCATCAGCTTGTCACCGTGTGTGAGGAAGCACGGTGCCCAAACATCGGAGAGTGTTGGTCACATCACACGGCAACGTTTATGATCATGGGGGAACTCTGCACCCGGCGGTGTTCGTTTTGCTCTGTTAAAGATGGCACGGTAGAGAACTTACGACCCCTTGATCCCTTTGAGCCGCACCGGGTTGCAAGCGCTGTTTCAAAACTCGGTCTTCGCCATGTGGTGATCACCTCCGTAAATCGAGATGATCTTCCCGATATGGGAGCAGAGCATTTCTATCTTACTGCTAAGGCGATTCGGGATCGAAACCCACACTGTGTCATTGAGTTTTTAATCCCTGACATGCAAGGAAAGAAAGTGTTTCTTGAAATGATTCTTAAAGAGGGACTGATCTCTATTCTCAATCACAATTTAGAAACAGTTCCCCGCCTCTATCGACGAGTACGCCCTGGGGCCCAGTTTGCACGATCTCTTCACGTTTTGCGTTGGGTAAAAGAGCTCTCCCCACAGGTTCGCACCAAATCAGGGTTAATGGTCGGCTTGGGTGAGAAGAAAGACGAGGTGCTTGCTGTAATGGATCATCTCCGCGAAATTGATTGTGATATCTTAACGATCGGCCAGTACTTACAGCCAACAGAGAAACAACTCCCTGTAGAGCGCTTTATTACTCCGGAGGAGTTTCTTGCTTACGAGGAAGAGGGAAAGAAACGCGGTTTTCGTTTTGTTGAATCGGGGCCTTTTGTCAGAAGCTCTTATCACGCCTGGAAACACTCTGCTCCAGATTCAGCACCCAATGTTACTTCAGTCGCAAGCATTTAACCCTCATCAATGACGCCGCGAACCAATCAAAAAACTTCTACAGCAGGTAGAAGCTTCTTACGTCTCTTAAAACAAGGATTATATCTTACTGCGGTAATCCTCTGCCTCAAGTGGTGGTGGGGACACACCCTTGGAATGCAACTTACAAAGCAGTTTTCAAAGGGCACTGGGTGTATTGTGCATTTGGAAAATCCTCGAGTTGGGCTTTTTCCACCACGAGCTACTATTGAAAACGTTTCTATCCGCGCTCCTCATGAAAAAGTTAACGAGGGATTTACCGCCAAAGAGATCTCGGTTCGGCTTCACTTTTTACCTCTCTTTAAAAAGAAGATCGTACTGAGCAACCTGAGGATCGAAGGTGCTCATGCCGTCAGTATCGGCTCTCAAACCGGATTTATAAATACGATTCGCTTTGTTACTACGCACCCTTCTCCAGAGAAAATGCCAAAAAAAGGAGAGCCTTTTTTCCCTAAATGGTCTCTCCGCTTGACCGATCTTGAAGTGAGATCAAGAAACGCTCCTGGCCCAGAACTGATTCTTGCAACTTCATCACCATCCTCTCCCCGTTTTGCCTGGGAGGATGTGAACTTTCGTCTCGTCCTTCATGAAGCAAAGGAAATTCCAAATGAAATGTTCGGAACCGCCTCCATCCTTTCTCTGGTCACTGCGGGTTTAGAACCAATTCCTCTTGGAGCTCTTGATGCCCAAGCTCTCATCGGTGGAGGGAAAATTAATTTTCCAAAACTTTCACTCATAAACAAAAACAATAATGAAAAATTCCTCGCGTGCTCTGGTGCTCTCCTCTTAGGAAAAGAGGGGGGTTATGATCTTTTATGCGCAGGAGTAATTGAAAGCAATACACTTCCAAAACTTTTTCCTCAATATCAAACTATCCTTGAACAACGAGAACCAAAGATTGAATTAAAAGGCCGCCTTGGGGGATCCTTTCTGACTCCTCAAGCAGTAGGATCCTTTGGGATTTTTCTGAAGAATCCACTTCCACTTTTTCAGAGAGAAGCGTGTTCTTTGAAACAGATTACAGCGAATTTTTCTGTTGATCATGAGCGACTTGCCCTCTCTGGAATGAATCTCGACGATCTTGTAGAAAACGCTTCTTTTGAACTTCGATTCGATGAAACCTTCTCATTACAAAGCCAATTTCAAGTTGCTCTCAATCCTGAAAAGGAATTTGTGAAACTCTGCCTCAGCGTTTCTGGGGAAAACCACCACGAGCAGGCGATGGAGTCTATGTTGCAACAAGCAATATCTGACTCAAAAACAGATTTCGAAATGAAAGGAACATTAACACCGTTCTCTCTTGAAGGGGTTCTCAAGGGAGATCTTCATATGAGCACCGGCTCCGTTCATTCAAAAGTGCGTGCAAACTATCTCTACCGAAATCGTGCTGTGCACCTCTCTCTGACCGAAGAAGGTGCTATTCCTCATATCCAGCCTGAACATGTATCTTCAGAGGAAAGTAGTATTGAAACTCGCTTCGAAACGCAAAGTCACTCAAACATTGCCCTCGATCTTCAGTATGATACAGCGGTGGGAGATGTTGTTATTAACAATTTAGAAGTCGTCCGCTATCCCGCCCTTTCCCTTCTTGCGCGACTTGCCCCATTTCTTCCAGAACAGTTTTTTCAAAGTGTTGCCGCAGCGATCACCACGGAGTCTACGCTAAACACCAAAGGAAAGTATACGTATAACGAGAATGGAAAATTTCTCTCCGGGGGCGGAACTCTTTCCTTAACAAATTTCAAATTAGGAATTTTACCAACAAAAGAGCTACACCTCACAGCTCTTTTTGAAAAAGGCACCTCCTCATTAAAAAATATCTCCCTTGAAAGCTATGGAGGAACCATTCTTGGCGAAATTGCCCTCTCCTCTACTAAAACACTTCTTGGCGGCTTTCAGGTAAAAAATCTCGACCTTTCGGCATTTCCTGCCTGGAGAGAACACTTTCCACAATTTCCAAGCACCATAAATGGCTCGATGAATTTAACAGGCTCACTCTCTCAACCACAACTCAGTGGCGACTTAAAAATGAGTTCAATTTATGCGGAAGCAAAAGAAGAGAGTTACCTTTCAGATCTTCATATCCAAGGAGATAGGGATCTCATCTCCGGAGAGGGATCTCTCTTTAACAACAAAGCGCAACTGAAATTTTCTATGCCCACAATGGGAGAGGAACAAATTGATGTGGAGGTAAAAGCCACAGATCTTCCAATTTCTATGTTTCTTGTCAAACGACAAAGAGATATCCCCAAAACCCATGGCACAATGACTGCTGAGTTAAATTTTCATGGTCCCAGAAATCAGTTCCTCTCCGGAAATGGAAAGTTGTCCGTATCAGCATTCTCTCTCAACGTGGGAGAGACCCTCCTGACTATTTCAAAACCATTGATAATTTCAATGGGCGAAGGGAAATTACAATGTGGTGATTGTGTTTTTCTTGTTAACAATGAAGAGCTACAAATTGCTGGATACGTAGACAAAGAAAGTGGATGGAATACGACCCTCTCTGGGGCGTGGACATTAAAGGGATTTCGCTTTTCTGGACTTGAACAGTTGTCAGGGGATGTTGAAGCGAAGATTTCAGTACGTGGCCCCCTAGAAGCTCCCTCGTTTAATGGACCAATTGTGCTTTCAAACGGAACTCTCTCATTTCCCGTACGGGAGAGCATTATTGGAGTTAACGATGTAACGATTCAGGCCACGATGAGTGGAGATACTATTGAGATCAGCGATATCCACGGCTTGATGGGAGAGGGTCTTGTTCGCGGCAGTGGCAATATTCTCCACCTCTTTCGTAGCTCCGAACGATACATTGATACACATTTTACATTTACAGACATTTTGATTGAACCGATACCAAACCTCACCGTGAACGCAAATATCGAACTCGCGGTGGAGAAAAAACCTCTCCTACCTCTCGCTGTTACAGGAGATATAAAACTTTTAAATGCTCTCTATGAAGACACCATCGGCACAGAAGAGATCGTTCGTGGAATCATCGGAATGGTGCGGGGGAAGAGGTCTGTATCAACAACGGCAACGACAGATGAGGAAGAAGGCAATGTTCAATTGAATTTGCATTTGATCAGTGAGAATTCCCTCCTTATCGAAACAAACGTCTTTCGTGGCGAATTAGCAGGAGAAGTTTCTATAACAGAGAGTCTCCATGCACCTCGTTTTGAAGGTTCTGTACGTGCGCTTGAGGGAATATTTGGTTTTCAATCTAGTCAATTTGAAATTATTCATGGCAAACTCACTTTTCCACAAACAACTCAGGTTGACCCCCTAATTGATATCCGGGGGGAAACAACTGTTGTCAGTACCGCCGGAGATGAGTATCAGGTGCAACTTTCAATTACCGGAACACTTTCAAAACCTCAGCTCCGTTTTACCTCAAATAGTGGGCTACCAGAAAAGGATCTCGTTTATTTATTAACCTTTGGTGGGCGCGCACAAGAGGTAACGCTTCTTGGTTTACGAAAGGGGGCAAAGAGTCTTAGTTATCAAGAGATTCTTGATCCAAGCACGGATCTCGATTTTGAAGAACGTGTCTCTGGACTTACGGGGTTTTCTGAAGTTAACATTAGCGCTGGCAGTTCACTCGAGACAGGTGAATACGTTCCAACGATTACTGCAACTCGCCCCATTACCGACAAGACTGATTTTAGCCTTCGTGCAGAGCTTGCTGGAGAGCAGTATCATGAGGCGCAACTAAACTATAGTTTAACACCGCACCTAAATTTCAAAACAGAATGGCGCACTCCATCAGCAACAAACCCCGCATCAGGAACTGGCAATGCTGGAGTTGGATTAGAGTACAAACGATCGTTTCCAGGACTGACGTTGTTTCCAAAGAGGGCTTCAGATTGAAGGTGCGTTACATAACAGTTTGGTTAAAAGGAATAAGCACATTGCTATTTCTTTTTTGCTTTTTTCTTGAGAACACCTGGGCTGAATCACTCACCGAACTTGCCGATCGTATCAATGGAAAAATCGTTTCCGAAGTTGCTTTTCAAAATAGTGGGAATTTAAGTTACGACGATCTTATTTCAACTATGCCAATTCGGCCTGGGGTAGTGGTGAATGAACAACGCCTCCAAGAGGCGATCTTCTCCTTGTTACATCGAGATGTTTTTCAACACATCGATGTCGTAGCAGAAGATGATTCAAAAGCAGTAAAGCTTTCGTTTCTCCTTACTCCAAAACTTACCTATCAGAGTGTTGAATTCAAAGGACACAGCGCACTTGATAGACGAGCACTTTCTCGTATATCGGGCATTCGGCCAGGGAGGGTTTTTGTTATGGAAGATCTCCGAAATGCCGCTCAACGTATCGCTGAGGCATATCGGACAAAAGGCTACTACAATCCCCGCCTTACCATGGATATTGAGCAACAATATGTTGCACCTCAGGTGATTGTTTCTGTACAGATTGACGAGGGGAAGAGAGCAGAAGTTTCTGAAGTTATTATCCTTGGGACGTTACCAGCAGAACTTGAAACCATTGAGACAAATTTTATAAATTACGCACTTCATTCGCCTGCTGGAGACGATGAAATCAAGACGTTGAGAACAACCTTCCTCACCGCGTTACGAAATGAAGGGTATCTCTCTTCTTATGTAAGAATAGAGAGTGCGGTTTATCAACAAGAAACAAACGGGGTGAGACTTGAGCTCCGAGTTGAGCCACGAAAACCGTTAACACTGTTTTTTGAGGGCAATAATCGTTTCTCGACTGAGGAATTGTTAACGCTGCTTCGTATGGAAAAACGAACTGTTCCCTTTAGCCCTGATGCAATTCCAACCTTCGTAAAAAACATCAAAACATTTTATCAAAACCATGGTTTTTACGAAACCGAAGTATCTGTTGAGAAAGACCCCCCACAAGGTGACCGATCTTTCTATACGATTACAATCGATGAGGGAAATGAAAAATATCTCGGAGATATTTCATTTACTGGAAACAATTTCCTCTCAGCAAAGAAATTAAAAAATGTAGTAAAAACTAAGCCGCGTGGAGTGCTGTTTCTTAAACGTTGGCAGCCAGGATATCTGGTCGAAGAACAGGTAAAAACTGACGCACAAGCAATTACAAATCTCTATCGTAATGTTGGATACCCAGATGTTGCAACAACCTATGAGGTTTCAAAAACGAGCTCCAATGAGCTGAAACTTATTTTCACTATCAACGAAGGGAAGCCTTCGATTATCTCTGCAGTAGATCTCGTATGGAAGGATTTTTTCCCTCGAGCAAATGAATCTTCACCGGATCTGGCATTACTAACCATTGAATCACAAATAAAAAGTGGTGCGCTCCTTGATACTCAAGCCCTTGAAAATGAGCGCATCCGCCTTCTTGATCTCGTAAGGAATCAAGGATTACCTACCGCAACAGTAGAACTCGATATTGATTATAAAAATGAAACGGTGCACTACAAAATCCGCCCCGGACAACGGGTAATAATTGGCGAAATTATGAATAGCGGAAACATTTACAGTCATGATTACGTTATTCAGCGCGAGCTTACGTTTGCTCCAGGAGAGCTCTGGAGTCCCGAAGAGATTCGTCGCTCAGAACAGGCGTTGTATCAGTTGGGAATTTTTCGCTCTGTTTCGCTTGAACCACGAGACGGAGCTCTCGATTCGGCTGTTGAAGATATGAAGATCACTGTTGAGGAGCGAAACACAGGAACCTTCTCACTGGGAGCAAGCATTAACACCGAAGATGGGCTTCATCTCGTTGGTACGGTTGGACAGTACAATCTTGGAGGAAGTGGTTCAAGCCTACTTCTCTCACTTGATGGTTATTTTAAAACCTCACAAAATCTCTTTGATGCCAATCGTGCACGACTTACCTATCTTGAACCTCGATTATTTGACACCAAAACAGAGTGGCTTAATGAACTCTTCGTTCAATCCTCTCTCGAACTAAATAATAACTTTAGTTATGACCGCTACGGCGAAGCATTTACCCTGAGCCATCCCCTCATTGAACACCTTTTTGCTTCAATAGGTTATTCGGTTTTCTATGAGAATGTATTTGATGTTGAAGACGACCTGATCATCGGTCCTGAAGATAAAGGGAATCATGTACTTTCCTTTCTCCGCACGACGATTGATTTCGATAAGCGAGACGATAAGTTCAATCCTCGCTCTGGATATCGAACCTGGATCGAACCACGACTTTCAGCAGAGGCTCTTGGCTCAGCGGTGGATTATTATGGGGTGACCCTTCAGCAAACTCACTACTATCCGCTTGGAGAGAAATTGGTCTGGACAAATAGTGTTCGTGCTACGTTTTTAGAGATTTTCGGTAACACAACCTCGATCCCACTTAGTCAACGTCTTTTTCTTGGGGGGAGAAATTCCTTACGAGGATTTTCTCCCAATGCAGTTGGTCCAAGAGGTTTTGAGGGAAACATTGTCGGGGGGGACCGGAGTTTGGTTTTAAATTCTGAACTTCAATATGAGGTCCGACCAAATGTGCTTGCTGTTTTTTTTCTTGACGCTGGTCAGGCCGTTCTCTCGGCAACCGATGAATTTGAAGGAGATCCGCGGAGTTTCTCCTCTCTTCGATATTCCCCGGGACTCGGACTTCGCTATAAAACCCCGATCGGACCAATCGGTCTTGATTATGGAGTGGCTTTAAATAGGGAAGAGGGTGAGCGGTTTGGTCGTCTGCATCTGAGCATTGGTCAATCTTTCTAAGAAACATCTCCAAAATATCTTCTTTGAGTAAGAAAGGTTCTTCATTTGACCTTTTTGATTGGAATCATTAGGTATAAGAAAGTGTCTCATAGAGGGTACTCACAAGCTAAAAGCTTAGTGAAAAATTGATTAAATTTTCTTTGGGGGAAGCATTATATGACAAAGCTGGTGGTTGAGGTTAACGATAATAACTTTAAGAGTGAGGTCCTCGATTCAACTACACCAGTTCTTGTTGATTTCTGGGCTCCCTGGTGCGGACCCTGTCGAACGATTGCCCCAGTAATTGACGAGCTTGCTCAGGAGTATACGGGGCGCTTAAAAGTAGTAAAGATAAACGTTGATGATAATCCTGACTCCCCATCACGATATCACGTTCGCGGTATTCCCAATTTGGTGATTTTTAAAAACGGCGAGGTCCAAGAACAGATCGTCGGCGCTGTGCAGAAGCAAGAAATTATTAACGCGATCAGCAAAGTGCTTTGATCTCCTGTCATTACAGATTTCTGTCGTTGCGAGCGAAGCGAAGCAAACACGAGCCCTCATTGGTAATAATAGCTTGCTTCGCTTCGCTCGCAACGACAGAGAGAAGTC
>CAZDIO010000173.1:0-8938 GCA_964505555.1 uncultured Bdellovibrionales bacterium | reverse complement strand
GCAAGTGCAAGAGCAAGGCGAAGTTTAGTCTAGGGAGAAGTATAAGTATAAGTATAAGTCTAAGTCTAAGTATAAGTCTAAGTCTAAGTATAAGAGTTTTAAATCTTTATCCGCACTTTATTAAAAATAAGGTTGGCAAATCCGGATTGAATATCCTTCTTAGCCAACCGCACTGGAATGAAGTGCAGAGGTGAGAGAGGGGGTTCAAAAGAGAAAGACTCTATCGTAAAAGATATCGGTTAGAACTTACCGATAAACCATCGCGCAAGAGCTTCGATATTTACATCAGGGACACCTGTTGCTTTGACCTGCTTGGGGATCTCGCCAACGGGACCATCACGCTTTGTAGCAGCGAGTGTTCTTATAACGATTCCCCGTCGAGCATGTATTGAGGGTATCGCTTCGCAGAAGAACTCTCCGATCGCATCAAGTTGCGGATTGGAAAGAAACATCTTCCATACGCAGCTATTTCCAATCATCAGCAGACGATCGGCCCGCCGCGACAAATTCGGCAGAAGCCCACGTTTCTCTCCGTTAAAGGCCATGGTCCCAGCGAGGTCCTTTTTGTCTCTTACGACAGTTTCAACAAGGAGGGTGCTGTTATTTTGACCTTGAGCTGTATACCAGACCTGAAACTCGTGCTCTGTAGGATCAAGGGCATATATCCTACTAATTCGTTCCATGCCCATCTTCCGACTGAGAACAAAAACTCGGGCTTCTTTACGCTGGGACTCAGAAAATTCCAAAAAACTTCGTTCCCCTTTTCCGTCGTAATCCGCCTCAAGTACTGTGAGTGCGGTACTCTCTTCCACATGAGTGGTCATAGTCACTAGGGTTTCCCCGACCGACTTTCCCGATGCTACCGTGCGCCGAATGTGTGCGACAAGATTTGGTTTGAGTCTCTCTTTCATATTCTTTCTCCAAGAACCGCAGAAGATCCACAAACGATGGGATAATCAAAAACAAACACTGACGGAACTCCACAAAAAGTGTTTCTACGTCAGAACAAAACCGGTCAAACCGGACTTACCATATAGAGTAAGTACCGCTCGGGAAGAGCTGGTACGATGATGATAAAGAACTATCTAGAAAAAGAACTCATAAGAGGAGGAACAATAAATAAGCTGATCCTAAAAGGCAAGTAATGGGAGTATTTCTAACAAAGGTAATTTTTAATAATGGTTACCTCCACTTTATAACCTTAAAGATATTAGAGAAATCATCTCGCCACACCGGAAGGTTGGGGTTTGGTGGTAGTTGACGCCAGCCGCGTTCAGGAAGAAGTGGTACTAAACGCTCTCCTTTTTTTGTCATCACAATCCAATGCGAGGGATCTTTTCCATTCATCTCTTCCTCGCTAGACACGGTGCTATCAAACCGACTTTTGTAGGTAAGATTAAGTTGCGCTGCTACATTTGAAAGTGGTTGAGAGAAATCAAGAAATCTGTTTGAGATATGAAACACCAGTAACCCCCCTGGTCTTAATTTGCGAAGATAGATCTGAATCGCTTCTTCCGAGAGAAGATGAAGGGGGATGTTATCTGAGCTAAAGGCATCAAGAACAAGAAGGTCGTAAGAATCATCAGGGGCACGATCGAGCTGCACTCGTGCATCGCCAATAACGATATTGAGCTCCGCTCCTCTTGGATTTAAGGAATGAAATAGCGCACTCTCTTTAGCAAGCCATACGACCTGGGGATTGATCTCATAAAATGTCCAACGTTGATCAGAGTGCGCGTAGCAATAAAGAGAACCCGCACCAAGCCCTACAATCCCTACCCGAGATTCCTTTTCAAGAAGAGAGAAGATATCAGCAATCGGCCCAAGGGAGTGGTAGTAGCCAAGAGGGGTGCACCCTTCAGGATCGTTAAGGAGCTCCCGTCCATGAAGTGTAGTGCCATGAATGAGATAGCGGAATTTATCTTTTCCAGAATCAACCACGCGGAGCACTCCAAAGAAGTTTCTTGATTGGTAGATGGTATCTCCATGCATCGAGACAAAGAAACTACTTGGAAGAAAGAACGAAATAAATGAGAGCGCAAACCAGAGTGGACTTCTTCGTTGAAGAAAGATCAGGATCACCGGAGGAAGAAAGATTAAGGCCACTTTAAGGCGGGGAGGATCGATCTGAATCTTTCCAGCAACGGTGATTCCAACAAGGGTCAACGCACAAACGATCAGCACCCCTATTATTTTACGCAGCGTTTCTTTTTTTAAGAGAGTTCTTTGCTCTCCAGGGAGAAAGAAGGAGAGGAGGATTAATATCAGTGGATATTCAAGGATCTCTCTAAAGAGAATCGGCGCAAGAAGGGTATTAAACACCGCACCAAGGAGTCCGCCAAGAGAGAGCCATAGATAGAACTCAGTAAGGGATGAAGGTGCAGGGCGTTTTTTTGCAAGTTGGGTGTGGCAGTAAAGGGCAGAGAGAAAGAAGAGTGAGAGATGGAGTGTGATCACCACTATCTTTGGTTCTGAGGCTTGAGAAAGAAGTGTTACGGCAACTGGGAGGATAAGAAAAGGAAGAAGGAGGCGATATGAACGTTCAGAAAGAGAGGCCTGATTGGAAAACGCAATGATAAACGTTAGTAGATACAACGCTAAGGGAACAACCCAGAGGAGGGGAATTGAGGCCACATCGGTTGCAATATAAGTAGTGACGCTAAGAAGGAGGCTGGAGGGGATAAAGGAAAGAATGAGCCAGTAAAGACGTTCTTTGTGGGAGGTTTTATCCCGTTGTTTATCATCGTGGCTCTTTAGCGAAGCTGATTCTTTGTTACGGCGAGCGTGCGAAGCCAGCATGGAGATAGCAAGAAGAATCGTAAACACTAAATAGAGCGCTCGCCAGTAATTACTTTGTGCTCCAAGAGGAAGGATCGGCTCGATAATAAAAGGGTATCCAAGAAGCGCAAGAAAACTTCCACCATTACTTGTTGCATAGAGAAAATACGGATCATCACTTCTTTTATGTTTGATCGTTGAGAACCATTTCTGAAGAAGGGGTGCGGTGGTTGCAAGACAAAAGAAGGGAAGCCCAATCGTAAGGAGGAGAGTTTGAAAGAGCCAAGGAAGTGGGTTTGAGTCCCCAGGGATTGATTGAAGAAATCTCTCTGAGATCACAAGAGGGACGGTAAGAAGAGACAACGAAAGTAAGAGAAGGTGAATTAAAAATTGTTTTTTTAGTTGAAGAGAGGAACTTAAAAGGTGTGAATAAAGGTAGCCAAGAAAAAGTAATGCTTGAAAAAACGTCACACACCCATTCCACACCGCAGGGCTTCCTCCGAGGAGTGGAAGGATCATCTTTGCAATAAGTGGCTGAATGCCAAAGAGAAGAAAGGCACTAAGAAATGATGCTATGGAGAAAAGATATATCAAGTAAGGTTACCCCTCACCCCCAATAACGAAGCTATGCCTTTTGGGAAAGCATAAAGTTTTAGCCCCCAATATTAAGTTATTAACTCTGTGTGACTCTGTGAAACTCTGTGTTAAATAATAGGCCCTCCTGTCGTTGCTTCGCTTCGCTCGCAACGACAGGAGGTTTTGCTACGACTACGGTGAGATGGAGATTTCTGTCGTTTGTCATGTAAGAAGATTGGGAGATAGTTCAATGAAAGTTGCTCCAGATGTCAGAGAAAGTGTTAATTCCCTTCTTGAAAAAACCAAGGAGACCCTCTCTTCCCTAATGGGAATAGAGTATCTTGAGTTGGCAAAGGACCGAATGGTTGCGCGGATGCCGGTTGATAACCGCACAAAACAACCTTTTGGGATTCTCCACGGTGGAGCCTCCGTGGTGCTTGCAGAATCTCTCGCCTCAGTTGGCGCACGACTGAATATTGATGAAAAGCGCTTTACGGTCGTAGGGATTGAGATTAATGCCAATCACCTCCGCTCGGTAAGTAGTGGTTATGTCTGTGGAGTTGCCACTCCAATTCACCGCGGATCAAAAACTCAGGTGTGGCAGATTGAGATTCATGAGGAGGCGACGAAAAAACCTATCTGCATCTCTCGCTGCACCTTGGCGGTGCTGCCGATTACTGAAAAATGATTCTAGGTAAGAATATCAAGGAGGTATGGATACCAAAGAGTTGATCATTGTCGGCGCCGGGCCTTTTGGTTTAGCTGCTGCGGCAGCAGCTAAGGAGAGAGGGCTTAACTTTATGATCCTCGGAAAGCCAATGGGCTTTTGGAAGGAGTGTATGCCGAAGGGGATGTTGTTGAGATCTGGTTTTGACTGGCATTTTGATCCCTTTGAGAAATACTCCTTTAAAGAGTTCATGAGTGAGAAAAATCTCTCAGAAGAAACTTCAAAACCGATTCCACTCCCGTTGATGTTACAGTATGCGCAGTGGTTTATCGATAAACGGGAGCTAAGAATTGAAGAGGGGATCGTTACCCGACTTGAAAATGTAGAGAAGATCTTTCGCCTCACACTTCATTCAGGTCAGATTCTTACTGCAAAAAATGTTTTAGTGGCCGTAGGATTTAAATATTTTAAACATATCCCCGAAGAGGTAAGTTGTCTTATTCCTAAAGGGTATTTTGGTCACACTATTGATTATTCTGATCTTGGAACTCTTTCTGGCAAACGGTGTTTGATTATTGGTGGGAGGCAGAGCGCGTTTGAAACAGCCGCGATACTTCGAGAGAGCTCAGAAGCTCCCATTTATCTCTCTTACCGTCATCAAACACCGAAAATGATCGAATCAGATTGGAGCTTCATGAAGGAGATCGATCAACAGATCGCCAAAGATCCAAAGTGGTACTGGAATCTCTCTTTAGGAGAAAAAGAGGAGTACAAAAAGAAGGCGATTGAGGCAGCACGATTACGACTTGAGCCATGGTTACAGCCGAGGATCGAAAAAGTAGGTATTACTTTGCTCCCAGAGACAAATCTTCGCTCCTGTGTCGAGATACGTCAAGGAGAGTTAGAGGTAAGATTTGATAACGATCAGACGCTTCATATAGATCATATTGTTTTTGCAACCGGATTTAGAATTGATATTTCAAAAATCCCCTTTCTTTGTGCAGAGAGTGTGCTTCCTTATGTTCAAACCGAAAACGGTTCTCCATTACTAAATGATTCTTTTCAGTCAACACTTCCAGGACTCTTTTTTACAGGTCCCGCCGCAATGGCTCGCTTTGGTTATCCCGTAGGATTTGTTCGGGGATGTCCAACGGCAGGAAGACTCGCCATAGATGGGATGAGGGAAGAGGCATAGTTTAGTCTAAAAGGCGCTTATTGCACTAAGTAACTTGATTAGGATCATGTTCGAGGAAGAATTCGAGCTGATAGGTTGAGGTATATCGAATGTCCTAACCCTTTTACATTAAGGAGCTCGCATGAAACAAAACATCAAATATCTCATCTTAGCAGCGCTGCTTCCCGTACTTTCAGCATGCTCAACCTGGAATAAGTTAAACGATACAGAAAAAGGCGCAGTGATCGGTACAGGAAGTGGCGCCGCTATCGGTGGAGCAGTTGGAGGAGGCACCGGAGCACTCGTTGGTGGTGTTGGTGGTGGAGTAGCGGGAGGATTGATCGGACATGAAGTTGAGGAGGACCGACGTAAACACAGATAGATTTTGTTAACGAGAAAATAATAATAAAAGAGGGTGTCGGCCCAAAAGTCGGACATCGGTCCGACAACCTCTTTTAACACCAAACGCTTGAGGCGTAAGATGTCAAGTATTTGCGATCAAGTTGATCTCCACAACAACAAACGGACCCGCTGGATTACGAACTCGAAACTCGGAAATGCTTGCGACATTCTTTACGTCCCCGAGCGGAATGCTCTTTCCATCTCCCATGTCTAGATAGACACGGAGGATTCCACCCTTCGGTGACGCCTCCTCGCCATTGACGATAGAAGTATCGCCGATCCGTCGCGTGGAGGCCGCGGATCGTTTTCTTGCAGCGCCGTTGTGTTTAGCCGGTGTTGGATCCTCCGGTGCGGCATAACCATCAATTGCCATCACCGTGTTATCAGTTACATTGCCATCATCTGACGAGGTTTGATCGGCCTGGTCGGGCTTGGATGAGCTTTCGACTTGGGATCGATCTGTGCGACCTTCATCAACTGGATCATCGTTCGAGTCGACGATCTCATCGACTGAGCTCGCTTCGCCGTCTTCGTCTCCACTGCCTTTTCGAAGGCACTTGGAGCGATTTTTTGATGACAACACGACCGTCAGATCCAGCTCGTGATATTTTCCCTGTTTCTTCGCTCTGGTTACCAAGTCGCTTTCGCGAAGGCGACTTAGGGTTTCGATACGACAATCTCGAGTTCCCGCAAGGAAGGCCTCCACTTTCTTCATAGCTGAGATGTTGAGGATCTCCACGCCGAATCGCTTCTTACGAGTGGTCAGGTCTCCGGGATACTTCAGGATCTTACAAGCGAGTTCAAAGAATCTCAATCGATGAGCTGGCAGCTCTTCTTGAGAGATTGGTTGAAGTTCTCGCTTCTCCTCTTCTGGTGGTGGATCAGGATCGGGAACAGTGTCCACTACTACGCCTGTATCAATTGAAGGATCAAGTGTCGTTCCCTTTCCATCAGACCGTTTTTCCGCTTCCCAGTCAGCGATCACGAACTCCGGCTTCCGAAAAATCCTCGTTTTGAGATCGGGCGATAATTTGTGCCGCATAGCCATCTCCAATCGTTGATCGGCAAAGAGACCAATATCTAACTCCCAGGTCCTAATGGTCGCTTCATCCAATCCATCTGATCGAAAGACAAGCCCTCTCCATTTGTCTATCGTAAGACCGAGTTTGCGATTTTCCATGATGGCGAAAATCTGATCGAAGCCGGCCCTGTCGCCAAGTCCGAAGAGTATGCCAAATGCACGTACGAAGCGCTCTCGCGCCTCGCGCACGCGAATGAGAGGAGAGGTTCGTTTTGCTGGTTGAATGGGTGGTGCTGTTTGAGCATCTGTCATGGTATAACTCCTAGAAATGTTGTTGCGGGCTGTTAACCCAATCTCATCCATGAGCGCATGTATCAGCATGTCTCATCCAATATAAAACCATATACTTTGGGCATGACACCCTGTGCAGAAGGAGGATAAATACCTCCGCACAGAGTGGTTCAAAAAGTTCTACTCAAGAAATGATAAGAAAAAGCAAAAAGATAAGCGGTGAAGCTGGAAGACTTTACTTTAGGTAAAGAGCATTTTCAACATGCCATAAAAGGCAGGTGGCATTCAGATGGTGAAATGCTAAAGATGATAGTTTCTAAAGACTTATGAGTGATATTATCAAGCTGTAAAAAGATGGTGGATGCTTTTCAAAAGAAGGATCAAGTGGGAGTCAATAAAGAGTCTCAACCCTCCCCATATAATGTGCTTACAGTTTCTAATCTCGGCAAACGATACGGTGATAAGGTCGGTGTTGAGAACGTTACCTTTGAGGTTTCTCGTAACGAGATCGTGGGACTTCTTGGTCCAAACGGGGCTGGGAAGACTACGACGATTAATATGATTCTTGGAGTGCTTGAGCCTGATGAGGGGAGGGTGCTTATTGATGGGCTTGATATTAAGAGCGAGCGCTCACAAGCACTGGCGCGAACCAATTTTGCAGCGGTGTATGCACCACTTCCGGGAAATGTGACCGTTATTCAAAATCTACGTTTTTTTGGTTTGATTTATGGAGTTATAAATCTCTCAGAAAGAATTGAATTACTGCTGAAGGACTTTGAACTTGAGCAGTTTCGAAACGTAAAGTGCGGAGTGCTCTCATCAGGAGAGCAAACAAGATTGTGTCTTGCAAAGGCGATGCTTAATAACCCTGCACTCCTTCTTTTGGATGAGCCCACCGCATCTATTGATCCTTCTGCGGCAAAAGAGATTCGCCGCAAAATCCGAAACTTAGTAGAGAGAGGTTCAAGCGGTGTGCTCTGGACATCGCACAATATGAACGAAGTTGAGGAGGTGTGTGATCGAGTGCTCTTTCTTTCACGAGGAAGAGTGATACTTCAGGGCGATCCAAAAACATTGCCCGGAGAACATGGAAAGGAAACTCTTGAGGAGCTTTTTATTACCGTGGCGCGAGAGCCATTGACCCTGTCATGAATGTGTAAGATGAGTTTGAAACGAGTTTTTGCCATTGTTCTTCGTCAGTTTTATATCATCCGCGGAAGTCCGATCAGGATCTTGCCACTTTTTGCCTGGGTGGCGATCGATATTTTGATGTGGGGTTTTATTACGAGGTATCTTAATACGATTACCACACCAGGGTTTAATTTCGTCTCGACTCTTCTTGGAGCGGTGCTTCTCTGGGATTTTTTTACCCGGGTCATGCACGGAGTGGCGATGGCGTTTCTTGAAGATGTGTGGTCAAGAAATTTTCTTAATATCTTTGCATCTCCGCTGTTAATTTCAGAATATCTTTTGGGACTTGTGCTTACCAGTGTTGCTACGAGTGCCTTTGGTCTTGTGGTGATGCTTCTTTTAGCAACGACCGTGTTTGGCCTCTCGTTTTTTATCTACGGCGCGATGCTTGTTCCTTTTTTGTTGATTCTTTTTTTATTTGGAATCTCTCTTGGAATCTTAGCCTGTGCATGTGTGCTCCGTTTTGGACCAGCATCAGAGTGGCTCGTCTGGCCAGTTCCGGCGTTGATCTCTCCTTTTGTAGGAGTATTCTACCCGATTGCAACACTCCCACCGTGGATGGAAGGGGTCTCTTACCTTTTGCCCCCATCGTATGTATTTGAAGCGATGCGCTCAATTATTATGGAGGGGAGTTTTTCAGGCAGCGCCTTACTTCTTAGTGGGATCATAACTGTTTTAGATATCTTTCTTGCCTGCTGGTTTTTTACCCGAACATACAAGCATAGCGTTAAAACAGGACTTATCGCCCGATATAGTGCGGAGAGTGTGAGTTAGGATATTTGGGCTGAAGTATGTTGCTTGAGAGCTAGGTCCTGTCGTTGCGAGCCGGGCCTCCCGG
>CAZDIO010000172.1:0-3762 GCA_964505555.1 uncultured Bdellovibrionales bacterium | reverse complement strand
GAAGCGAAGCAATCTCGAACCCTTGTAGTTATTCGAGATTGCTTCGCTTCGCTCGCAACGACAGGAGGGGAGCGTTCATTTTGTTAAAGGCTCAAAGGCTCTTAGAATTAGAGGGTACTAGCGACAATTCCTATGTGCCATAGTAAGGGAAGAAAAAGAGACCTCAAGAGGAAAGCGAACTAACTCTGTTTTCCTTCGAGTTTATCTTCCTTCTTCTGAGCTTCTTCTTTGAAGACATCCAAAGAAAGCCGCAACAACCCAAGCTCAAGAGCTTGTGATGCGGGACCGAATCGGGGTGATAGTGTGGGTCTACGTTTTCGTTTTCGGCGATTATTTAACTGCTGCATTTAACTGGTCCTTTCGTCGTACTGGTTTACAATTACTTACGATGCAAACGCGCGCCCGTCTGTTACGACAACCTCAAGAACCACATCGACAACCAAGAAAACAAAATCGAATTTTTTTCCTAAACCCGACCTCCTTATTCTGCCAGAGTAATCTTGGCGTGTCGAGAATGGAAAACTCACTTCTTATCTGATGCTTCTGCGCTTGTTTTCAGAGCGCCCTTACTTTTAGAGCATCAATGCAACCTGGTTTTCATTAATAGTTATGCGAGCCTCGCTCCAATGTGTGATGAGAAAGCTCCACTTTCTGATTGTCCCGAACACTGATAAACGTTTAAATAAGTGTGATAGAAAAAATAAAATCGTTCTAATCGCTTAATGATGGTTTAATGATCGATAACTCAGCAAGTATCCCTAAAAGAGAGGAAATTCCCGCTAATTCCACTTGGGATTTAAGCGGGTTGTTCCCTAACCCCTCTGCTTGGATGGAGGCATTAAGCGCTCTTCAACAGGAATGTGAGCAGCTCTCTACTTTAAAAGGCACTCTGGGAAGCTCTGTCGAGGCACTCCATAAGGCAACTGTATTCTCTCTCTCCATAAGTAAAGAGCTTGAAAAGATCTACACCTATGCACACCTCTTAAGTGATACTGATACTGCAAATACTCTTCATTTTGGATATCTCCAACAGGCGCTAAATCTCTACACCAAAATCTCCTCTCTCTCGAGTTTCTTTACTCCGGAACTTCTTTCAATAAAAGAGAACGTCTTAGATCAGTTCCTTTTAGATCCACAACTTCAACCTTTTGAACGAATGATTCGTGAGATCGTCCGTTTTCGGCCCCATGTTCTTTCAGAGAAAGAAGAGAAGCTCCTTGCCATGGGAGGCGAGGTCTTTCAATCATGTGAGAAGATATTTTCGCAATTAAATAACGCTGATTTTTCATTTGGAACTCTCACCGTAGATGGAGAGGAGTTGCCCCTTTCTCATGGGAGCTATTTTATCTACATTAAAAACTCAAACCGCGGCGTGCGTGCAGAGGCGTTTCATCGCTACTACTCAGTGTATGAAGGCCATAAAAACGCTATTGCAAGTTCCCTCACCGGTTCCATTCAAAAGGATGTCTATCTTGCGCGCATAAAAAATTATCCTTCAGCGCTTGCTGCTGCGCTTTTTCCAGATAATGTGAAGATGGAGGTCTATGATAACCTCCTTGAGACCGTCTCTAAACACACCTCCCACCTTCATCGCTACTATGCCATACGAAAAAAACATTTAGCACTTGATGAACAACGAATTTTTGACACCTACGTGCCGCTTGCAGAGGGAAAGAAAGTTAAACACTCCTATGAAGAAGCATGCTCCCACGTCCTAAAAGCTCTCGCGCCACTGGGGGATGAGTATTGCACGGTGCTTCGTGAAGGGCTCCTTCATAAACGCTGGGTTGATGTGTATGAAAATAAAGGAAAGCGAAGCGGAGCGTACTCAAGTGGCTGCTATACAAGTCCGCCCTATATTCTTCTTAACTATAAAGAAGAGAACCTTTCTGACATGTTTACCCTTGCCCACGAGGCCGGTCATTCGATGCATAGTTATCTCTCGCATCAACACCAGCCGTATCAAGATAGTAGCTATTCGATCTTTGTAGCAGAGGTTGCCTCCACCTTTAATGAACTGCTCTTGAGCGCCTACCTGCGGAAGCATTTTGCTAACGATGAGAGGATGCTTACCTATCTTGTCAATCAAGAGGTTGATGACATTAAAATGACGCTCTATCGCCAGACGATGTTTGCGGAATTTGAAAAGATCGCCCACGAGATAGCTGAAGAAGATCAACCGTTAACAGTCGATGTCTTTCGCAAAATATATCGTGGCTTATTAGAAAAATTCTTCGGTAGCTCCGTAGCCATACATCCCCTCGATGAACTTGAATTTTCACGCATTCCTCATTTCTACAGCGCTTTTTATGTCTATAAATATGCAACGGGGATCTCTGCTGCCGTTTCCCTCTCTGAAAATGTACTTCAAGGAAGATCGGGAGCCGTTGAGAATTACCTTTCTTTTCTCAAAGCAGGCTGCAGCAAACCTCCGCTGGAGGTGTTACAGAAGGCGGGAGTGGATATGACCTCTTCCCTTCCGATAAAAACTGCATTGGGGAAGTTTTCTACGCTTCTTGATAAGCTTGAAGGGCTTTTGTAGAAACAGCGCCTTTTTATTGAACACAGAGTTTCACAGAGTCACACAGAGTCAGGGAAAAAGATTTTTCCATCTTACCTCTGTGTAACTCTGTGAAACTCTGTGTTCAATAAAAAAAGCAATCCTCATGTCCACCACTACAAACTCGAATTCCACACCTCCCCCTTACGCAACTTCCGAGTAATAAGTGCCCCCGTTTTAGGATCAACATACTGAACTGTCCCCGTCGGCTCTTCAACCTTCGGACCATCCTCAAAATCACTTTCATCAACCGGAGCAGGATCCTCTACGCGGGGATCTGCATCACTGCTCCCAACAAGGGTTAAGCTCAAACTTCCCCGATGTTTTGCAAATTCAAGCAACTTTGAATCCTTCTCAGAAACAAGCACGGTGACCATCGCTCCGCTACTTTTTCGTCCGACACCTTTTCGCTCTAAGTTCTCCTCAGAATCTCTCCTCCCATCAAGAGAGATCACCTTTGTAAAATGAATAATCGTCGAGAGTTTATCGTTTCCGCTTTTATCTTTTCGAAACCACAATATATCAACCCGCGATGCAGGCTTAATGAGCGGATCCCCAAGGGCAGCCTCTTCAAGCTTAAAAGAGACGAGGCGAAATCCTTGCGGAATGGAAAATGGGAGCGGTTCGCGATCAGTAAAATCCTCCCGAGTTAGATACGAGCCTGCATCTATCACGCGAGTGGTGTAGAGTCCCGTAAGTGAGGCACGATCTTGTTCAGAAAGAGCACCGTGAGGAAAGTGCCCAGAGCTTACCTCTTTTGTCGAGAGCATCGTATGCGAAAGTTGTGAATCAGCTTCAATTCGCTGCCTGGCGATTAAAATTAACGCACTCTGGCGAGAAGTTACTGGAGTAAAAGGATCGCTCTTTTCATCTTCTCCTTGGCGTTTCATTTCACCAAACGAGATCACAACCACACTCAATAATACGATAATCACCGAGCAAAGGAGCCCAACAAGCCAATAGAGTTTCTTGAGAGCAAATTGCCTACTTTTTGATCCTCCAAATCGAGTTGCCATAACACCTCAATAAAAACGAATATAAACCAACGCCCTTGCGCGCTCCTCCTTAGACCACAGAGAGTTTGAAAAGTTCAATTTTGAAAAATTCATTGGAGATACTAAAACCGGGTCCTATAGCAAAACCCGCTGTCGTTGCGAGCGAAGCGAAGCAATCTCATATCGCTTCAGCAGTTACGAGATTGC
>CAZDIO010000171.1:0-15210 GCA_964505555.1 uncultured Bdellovibrionales bacterium | reverse complement strand
AGTGAGCGTTTATTTAAGTTAGAGGCTCTTAGTTAAGCTTGAAGCTTGATTTGAATTAAACAGCCTTATTTACTCAACTCCAGAAAAGCCAACTCCTCTTCATCTAGTTCGATGAGTTTCTCCTCTTCTGCTTGAGCTCCCTTGACGGTAACTTCGATCTGTTTTGCCAGGGATGAGGCGATGCGATCGAGGACTCCATTAATAAACATCGGAGAATCTTTCTCGCAGAAACGTTTTGAGATCTCAATGGCTTCATTAATAGAAACACTGTGGGGAACATCTCCACCGTAGAGCATCTCAAATGCGGACAAGCGAAGGAGCGCCCGATCGACCTTACTCATGCGGCTAAGGCTCCAGTGCTCACTGGCTAAAGAGATTTTGCTATCAATCTCTCGAAGATGCTTAGAAACACCATCTCCAAGCTTCAAGGCATAAGCGCTTACTGTTTTTGGAACCCGAAAATAATCAAGACAAAAAACAATAGTCTCATGATCCCAACTCTGCATAGTTTCACACATGTAGCAGAGCTGGAGAGCCACTTCACGCGCTTGTCGACGAACACCCATAGTTACCTTATCTTACTCACTCCGAATTCGAGCGAGCACCTCTCTCATTTCAATTGCAGCAATCGCTGCTTCCCAACCTTTATTCTGCGACCATCCACCACCACTAGCAGTTTGTGAACGTGCTTTCGCCTGATCGAAATCGTATGCCGTAATCACCCCAAAGCCGATAGGAATCATATACTCCTCCATCACCCGCATCAGACCGGCTGTAAGTTCGTTTGCAATAAGTTGAAAGTGTTCGGTGTCGCCCTTGATAAGAGCACCGACGGTAATGAGAGCATCAAAGGATTTCTTTTGAGCAAGTTCCGCGCAGGCAAGAGGAATTTCAAAGCTGCCAGGAACCCAAACCACCACAAGATCATCTTCATTTGCTCCATGGGTAAGGAGTGCTTGGTACGCACCTTCGAGCAAATTCTCGGTAATCGGAGCATTCCACTTCGAAGCGACAATCGCAAAACGCTTTCCCGAAGCATCACTTCTTCCTTCGATTCGCTGCATATCATCCCACGACTCCCCCACAATTACTTCCCTTGGGGGGTACTCCTGTTATGGCCGCCTAATTGCGCCTAAGATACATTTACAAAGAACAGAACCACCCTTAGATCTAAGATAAAGGAAACCCTTTAGCTAACTACTAACAATGAATCAAGATTTCACAAGAAAAATATTATTTCGGACGATATATGCGATTTCATGGGGGATTTCGGAAAACCAAGTCGAAAAAACTTCCTTTCCGGAGCTATTTTAACTTACGAAGAGAGATGCGGGAGGATATGCCCCAATCTGTCTCTCTTCGTGCGCAGATACCCCTCATTAACAGAGTGGCAGCTTACGGGAAGCTCAACTCTTTGTTGAACTTCAATACCGAAACTCTTTAGGGACTCTACTTTATCTGGATTGTTTGTCATCAGCCGCACAGAACGAAGTCCGAGATCTGAAAGAATCTGCGCTCCAGCGCGATAATCGCGAGAATCAGCTTTAAAGCCTAATTCGAGATTTGCCTCCACCGTATCAAAGCCCTGATCTTGTAACTCATAGGCTCGAAGCTTATTTCCAAGACCGATCCCACGACCTTCCTGATGGAGATAAATAACAACCCCTTGTTGTTCGTTACTTATCGCAAGTAATGCCGCATGGAGTTGATCACCACAATCACAACGAAGACTATTAAAGACATCCCCCGTTAAGCACTCAGAATGGACCCGAACAAGGCAACCATCTTGAGGCTCCCCCTGAACAAAAGCAATGTGCTCTTTATCATCCGCATCATCAACAAACGAGATCGCTCTTAGTCCAGGTCGAACTTCACAGGAAGAAACACGACGAAGCTTGCTATCATGACGCAATCGATACTCACGAATCGCATCAATATGAGTCATCTTCAGTTGGTGTGTTCTACAGTATTGATAAAGTTCCGCACCCCGAATCATCTCCCCCTGTTCGTTCATTATTTCG
Organism: uncultured Bdellovibrionales bacterium; assembly: GCA_964505555.1. Taxonomy (GTDB): domain Bacteria; phylum Bdellovibrionota_C; class UBA2361; order SZUA-149; family CAZDIO01; genus CAZDIO01. The sequence continues at coordinate 13,189 of CAZDIO010000171.1, read as the reverse complement.
CAGATCACCCCCGCTGGAAATACCCCGGCCAATCGCGCCAGATCCAGTGAAGCCTCCGTATGTCCTGCTCGCTTAAGAACCCCCCCTTCAGCCGCAGTAAGAGGGAACACATATCCGGGGGTAAAAAAATCTTCAGGCACTGCTTGTGGGTTAATCGCTTCAAGAATTGTTTTTGCACGTCCTTCGGCCGTAACACCTCTTCCAAGGACTGAGTGATGATCGATACTCACCGCAAAGCGGGTTTGAAAAGGAGAGGAATTTTGTACTACCTGCTCTCCAATCTGCAAAGTCTGAAGACGCTCTTTTGTAAGGCTCAGGCAGATTAGTCCCTTGCCTTGTTGAATCATAAAGTTAATTGTTTCTGCAGAGATTTTTTCTGCAGCCACAACGATATCTCCCTCATTCTCCCGGTCCTTATCGTCAACAACAACGATCGGTCGTCCAGAAAGAACATCATCAAGAATATCGCTTAAGGGATCAAACTTCATTTTCTTACGTAACCGCTGTATTCATCAATCGATGTAAGTAACGAGAGATCACATCAACTTCGACGTTGATTGTATCATTACTTTTCAAGGATAAAAAGGTCGTCACTGCGAGGGTATGGGGCACAACGTAGACGCTAAAGCTCTCCTTACTTATTTCTCCTACGGTTAAGCTCACCCCATCAAGACAGATTGAACCCTTTTCTGCAATAAACGGCGCCACTTCACGGGGCATCCTCAAAGTAAAAGAGACGGTGTTTTCTGTTTCTTGTCGCGAAAGCACGGTGGTCACGATATCTACATGCCCCAAAACAAAATGCCCGGAGAGCGCTTCACCAACTTTTAATGAAGGCTCGATATTAAAAAGATCTCCAGCTTTTTTTGATGCGAGAGTTGTTCGCTTCAATGTTTCTGTAGCGATATCAAAGAAACCAAGATTGTGCTTTCGTTCTACAAGGGTAAGACAAACCCCCGATATACAGATGCTTTCGCCGATGGTAAGCTGAGGATCAAGAAAGTACTTCGCCTCTATGGCGATTTGGTAGAGGTTATCGCCTTGAATAACTTCTTTGCATGTTCCTATTTCTTTTATGATTCCAGAGAACATTTTGTTGTCATTTGTTTTGGTTGGATCAAAATAAGGATAAAAGTTTCTAACAAAACGGCGCTTCGATTCCTGTCGTTGCGAGCGAAGCGAAGCAATCTCATATTACAAATAAGGGTTCGAGATTGCTTCGCTTCGCCCGGCGGCCGGGCCTCCCGGCTCGCAACGACAGGAGTTTTTGTGACCCATATTCTTATCCCTATTCTTATTCTTCCCCTTCTTCTTATCCTTATTCTTGCACTTGAACTTCCCCTCAACCTCGATTCTTATTCATATTATCCCCCCTTCACCTCCTCCCCCCAACCCGATAATACGATACCCCATCCCTCCCAACTTTTCTATTCCAGATAAGCTCCAACCCGATCGCATCCTGCAATGAATCACCAACAGCGAAATCAAAAAACGACTTCCCACTCTTTCCTATAAGCATCGGACACTGATACAGAAGAACCCGATCACACAGTCGTTGCCGAAGGAGATTTGTTCCGAGCTCTGCTCCCCCTTCACAGAGCACGGTTTGAATTCCCTTCTCTCCAAGCATAACAAGGAGTGCTTCAAGATCGACCTGACCATCGTTTTTTTCCAGCACCGAAACCTCTACCCCCGCAAGTTCAAGCACTTGGCGCCGCTCAAAACTTGCCCGGCTCGTTGTCACTACCAGTGCTTCAGGCTTTGTCAGCCCATCGATTGCTTGATAGATATGAGAACTCGGAGCGACCTCTAATTCTGAGTCCACGACCACTCGCAGGGGTCGATAGCCGCTCCCAGTTCGATTTGTTAATCGTGGGTTATCTTTAAGCACGGTGTTTTTTCCCACCAGAATCGCTTGTGTCGTTCTTCGTAAACGCTGCACCTGTGCCCGTGCTACCTCGCCACTGAGCCACTGAGTTTGACCGTTTGCAGGAGCAATTTTCCCATCAAGAGAAATCGCAAGTTTTAAAACTACCAAGGGTCGTTTCGTTCTCACCCAATGGATCCACCCGGCGTTAAGCTCTGCAGCTTGATTCCCAAGAAGCCCAACCTCGGTTTTGATTCCCTGAGAGTGCAGATACTTTAACCCACCCCCTTTTACCTGCGGATTTGGATCATCAATCGCCGCCACTACCCGAGAGATACCTGCTTTAAGAATTGCTTCAGTGCATGGAGGAGTTCTTCCAAAATGATTACACGGCGCTAATGTTACGTAGAGATCCCCACCCCGAGCTTTTGAGCCCGCCCGCTCCAACGCTTCAATTTCAGCATGAACGTCCCCAGCACGACGATGCCACCCCCAGCCAACGAGTTTGCCTCCATTGGTGATCACTGCTCCAACCATTGGATTTGGAGCAACAAACCCGCCACCACGTCGTGCAAGCGCAAGCGCTCGCATCATTAATGAAGTTTCTTTTGGGGTGTACTGCCGATCCGATTTCATTACAGCAAACTGCAAACTGAACAAAAATCGAGTTTACAACTCATGAGGGTGTGTTTTTAGTTCCCGAATGCGAGAAATTTCTTGGACTTTTCCTGCTTGGTTAACTTTTTTCTCACTTCCAACAAGATGCCTGAGGGTTTCGAGAAATTCGTTTACATCAGAGAACTCACGATAGACTGAAGCAAAACGGACATAGGCAACCTGATCGAGAGTTTGAAGCCTCTCAATAACCATCTGCCCAAGGAGTTCGCTTGAAACCTCCTTTTCAGAGACTTCCAGGAGTTTTGCTTCGATGCCTTTAACGACATCTTCCATATCAGCGACACTAACTGGTCGCTTTTCACAGGCTTTTTTTAATCCACTGAGGATCTTATAACGATCAAAGCTTTCTCGCTGCCCACCTTTTTTAACCACCATCGGCATACTCTCTTCAATATGCTCGAAGGTGGTAAAGCGAAACTCGCACGACTCACACTCACGACGACGACGTACCGAACGACCATCGTCGGCTTCGCGTGAATCAACAACGCGAGTTTTCGAAGAATCACATCTTGGACATTTCACTCAGCTTGTATGCTCAACAATGTAGGTTACTGCATCACCAACAGTTTGGATCTTTTCAGCATCTTCATCTGAAATTTCAATGCCGTATTTCTCTTCAAGAGCCATCACGAGTTCAACGATATCCAAAGAATCAGCACCGAGGTCATCAATGAATGACGCTGTTGCGATTACCTCATCTTGTGCAACCTTCAACTGCTCTACAATAATATTCTTAATATCCTTTTCTATCTCCGCATTCGACATTACTGTCCCTCCAAGTATGGTTTAAGCTTCATCTTCGTTGCTTTGTTTGAGGCAATCCTCAATCACAGCAACCGAACATATGAGCCCGCTAATAATTGTCAACTTCTTTTAGAAAGTTTCTCTCGTCGTTACCACAAAAAACACAACACACTTCATTGAGCTTGATAAAATACTCAATTGTTTCAGCTACATATACATTCCGCCGTTAATTCCAATGATCTGACCAGTTAGGTAAGAAGCACCGGGTAAACAAAGAAATGCCACTACTTCTGAAATATCATCGACAGTTCCAAGACGTTGCAGAGGTATTTGCTCAAGAATAGCTTGCCGTTGCTCTTCTCCTAACTCCCCAGTCATATCCGTTTCAATATAACCTGGTGCAATGGCGTTAACAGTAACGTTTCGACTTCCTAACTCTTTTGCAAGACTTTTTGTTAGGCCGAAGATCCCCGCCTTTGATGCAGCATACGCTACCTGCCCTGCATTTCCCATTTCACCGATAACAGAACTAACATTTATAATTCGACCATATCGGGCTTTGAGCATCGGTTTTGAAACAGCGCGTGAACAATAGAAACAACTAGAAAGATTAACATCAAGAGTTTTCTGCCATTCCTCATTTTTTGCACGAAGAATGAGACTATCAAGACTGATCCCCGCATTGTTAACAAGGATATCTATCCGTCGCTCCCGTTTGATGATCTCCTCAAATGCCCCCTCAACCGCCGAAGGGATACTCACATCAAAACCGAGCGCAAAGGCATGCCCTCCACTTTTTTCTATATCAGTTACGATTTGCTTTGCTTTCTCTTCATTTTTAGAGAAATTCACCACTACCCGCGCACCAAGATGCCCAAGCTTTCTAGCAATTGCTTCCCCAATACCTCGGGAAGCTCCAGTGACTACGGCAACTTGATTATACAGTGGTGCTTGACTTGCCATCTTTTCCTTAAGCGTAAAGATTCGTTGGTAATCTTACTCGTCTATTCGTCCTCGTCTATTCGTCTCCGGAGCTATCTGCTGGAGACTCAATTGAAGGGGCATCAGATTTAAAGTTTTTTCCTTTTTGTATGGTGTTTAGTACCCCTGAAAAGAAGGCCTGATCCCCGTTGACTAAGGTATCCTCAAGATGGGTCAGTTCCAATGTGATTTTTTCTGTCATCCGAATTCTAGAAAACGTATCCGCCACACGAACAGCATTTTTAACCGCACGCGCATCAGAGGAACCGTGGAGAACAAGTGCGAGTTTTCGTAAACCAAGAAGTGGCGCCCCACCATGAGTGGTGTAATCAAAACGCTCTGCAAAGATCTCTCGGTACATCCCCTTTGAAAGTCCCAATCCAAGCTTTCGCACTAACCCCTTTTTACTCTGGTGGACGATCTCTTCAAAAACAAGCCGCACACATCCTTCCATTGCTTTGAGTACCACGTTTCCTACAAAGCCATCGCAAACAATCACATTTGCCTTGTCCGTCGCGATATCACGACCTTCAACGTACCCCACGTAGTTTATAGTATCAATTTGAGCAAGTGCCATCGAGGCAGCTCGAATCACATCTGTCCCCTTTGATTGCTCACTGCCATTAGAGAGCAGCGCTACTTTTGGTCGGTCAATATTAAACAGTGAGTTAAAATAGATTGAACCCATCACGGCAAATTGCACTAAGTTTCTTGCATGGCAATCAACGTTTGCACCGGAATCAAGGATGACATTGGGGGGTTTTCCACCTGGCGCGGGAATCAAGGTCGCGATGGCTGGTCGTTCAATTCCTGGGAGCAATCCAGAGATTAATCGCCCTGCCGCCATCATCGCTCCGGAATTTCCAGCGCTAATTACAGCGGCTGCACGACCAGTATTGACAAGATTGTAGGCAACACAAAGCGAGGAGTTTGGTTTTCTCCTAACAGCTTTTGTTGGTGAATCATCCATGGAGATCGTTTCCGGAGCATGAACGATCTCAATCGGAGTGTTGAGTCCTCCCAAACCTTTTAACTTAGCTCTCAGTGACTCTTCAGGACCAACAAGAATTGAGCGCACCCCAAATTCTCGAAACGCGGCAAGCGCCCCTTCAACTTGGACATCAATACCGTTATCTCCCCCAGTAGTGTCTACTGAGATCGGAAGTTCCGATTGATAAGCAGGCAGTGAGGCAGAACCGTTTATCTCCACGGGCATTCCCCCGAGAACTTATTCACGTACGGCAACTTCGCGTAGTTTTCTCCCTCGATAGACACCACAAGAGGGGCAAACATGATGTGGGAGCTTTACCTCTCCACAACTTGCACACTTAGAATGTTGAACGGGTGTCAAAAAGTCGTGCGCACGACGCATCCCACGAGTTGATTTTGATTTTCGCTTCTTCGGAGCCTGCATAAACTTCTATAGTCCAAGAGTTAGAATTTTAATATGCGTAAATAACTACAGAAACCCAAGGTTATAGGAGAAATTATCACTTTTTACAAGGGTGCCCCTGAAAAGGGGGACAAGCTTGAAGATAACGAGAAAGAGCAAGTTTTACTGGATCTTTAGGCCCCGAAGCACGCTAAATGGATTCTCTGTCTTCTCTTCTTCTTCCTGCTGACAATGGCAGCTTTCGCGGTTAAGATTTACCCCACAGGTGGCACAGAGTCCCTTACAATTCTCCGAACAAAGCACGGTAAAAGGAAGCGCTAAGATAATATACTCTTCAACAATATCTCCGCAGTCAATCTCCTCACCCTCATACACACCAAACTCAAGTCCTTCATCATCGGCACCAGGAATGGCACGTTTTGATTTTGGTTTCATCGTCAACTTAATCGGGACATGGAGTGCAAACTCTGTCTCTTCTGCACATCGGGAGCAGATCGTGCGAAACTGTGCATCAACATCGCCATTAATAAATACATTTAAGCGTTGCAACTCGATACGGAGATCTGTCTGAGGTGGGGAGATCACATCGTAGGTCGGGGAACCTTCCCTCGTTTTTTCAATTCGAGCGTTCAGCTTCTCTGAAGGAAGTTCAAATTGAAGCGAGAGCCCATCGGCAGGGATGTTGGGGATTCGAATTTTCATCCGATGACTATAGCAGGAATCCGGGTCGAGGTGAACTCAAGCGAAAAGAGACTCCCACAGAGCCTTGTTCTAGAAAATGCTCAGAAAATATGATATCCCTTTCAGCTTTGGTAGAGGCAAAGATCCAGGGTTTCATCAGGCTAACGCTTGGTTTGCGTGGCGCGGTCTGTTGTGACGCTGGTATCAGATATCAAAGGATTGGAGAAAAAGGTTATGGAGATCCGACGGTACAGAAAGTTTCGTCGTTGGTCAAAAACGATGGAAGCAGAACTGGAGGTGGCGCGGCTAGAATTCCTTAAGAATCAAAAAGCAACGCTCTGGCTCCTCCTCAAGGGGATTCGATCAAGACAGTTTTTGTTACGAGAAACCCGTGTAGCGGTGTTGCGATGGCTTGAGGCTCACCCAGAAACACGAGCTCAGACAGCGGCATGGGCTGCTGCGGTGCTTGAAGATCCGTTCGATCACCTGGCACCTCTCTTAGCTGAAGAGATTCATCTCAAAGCTTCTGGGCAGTCACACCTGCCGATCCGTATCGGAGAGAATGACGTAAAGGTTCTTTCTAGAAAAGTTGCACCGGTGGTAAGACGAGATTTGGCTACAAGAGGGTCACTGCCCAACACTTGCCCAACGCAAGCACAAGGCATGCTTTTTGAGCCTTAAGAGACGCTACTTCGTTGCAAGAAAGGAGAGATACCCAGCGTCTCTAAATTTTTCTAGAGACTCTTTTTCCTTTCCTAGATTATGTTCTTCTGAGGATTATAACGGCGCGCCAAATGAGAAGTGGGTCTGCATAGATTTCTCCCCTTCTTCCTTATCAAGTGGATACCCAAATTCGATACGGATCGGACCAAGTGGGGAGCTCCACCGAAAACCCCAACCAACGGCATGGCGCAGCTCGCTAAGTTCAATATTCTCATCATCATCAAACGCATTTCCAACATCATAAAAAAGCAAACCACGAAAGCCCACTGAGGAAACGAGAGGAAAGATTAACTCAACGTTTCCAATGAGCTCCTTACTTCCTCCATATTCATTCCCTTGTTCATCCTTTGGGCCAAGCTCTCGAGAATCAAAACCACGAACAGAATCTATCCCCCCCGGGAAGAATCGTCGAAAGAGTGGAAAATCATCATCATTAAACGTTTCGCCATAGCCAAACCGAATTCGATTTGCAAAGACGATCGGTCCTGCCGATGATTTATAGAGTGGATAGTAAAAGGTGTTATTTGCCTGAAAGAGCCAAAACTCCTCATCCCCACCAAGCCCCGCAAGCTCCACACTCATCCGTTGGTTTGAACCTTCCGTCGGATTGAGTGGATTATCAATCGTCGTTCTCATGATTCGCGGTGTCATACTTGAAGAGGTAGAGGTTCCCTCTTCATCACGAATAAGTTCCGGAGCATCGAAATCAACATTACTTATTTTTATTCGTAACAGTTCATAATCAAGAGCAAAGCGCACATCATCAAGATACTTCTCTCCAAGAAACCACAACGGATATCCGATGGTCATTTTTCCTCCGGCTTGGTGACGATCAAAGTCATCAAACTCTCTCTCCACCGAGAGGAGATCAAAACCATATGACATCCGAGTGTCATTGACTCGTGGATTATCAAACGAGAGCACGTAATTTTCACGCTCAGAACCGTTATCAAGTTGAAGGGTGAGCGAATTTCCAGATCCAAAGATATTTTGCTCTGATATTCGGGCATTGAAGATAAACCCCTCCCCCGAGCTTACTCCCGCACCGACACTAAATGTTCCGGTCTGCCCTTCGCGCACACTCAAATTAAGGTCAATCTCCCCAGGCGCGGAGGTTGGTTCTGGGGTAATCGTCACCTCATCGAAATACCCAAGCCGTTTAAGCTGTTGCTCGCTTTGCTTTAACTTTGAACTAGAAAAGAGCTCCCGTTCTTCGATCTTCAGTGAGCGACGAATAACATTGTCCTGAGTTTTTTGATTTCCAGAGATGTTAATCCTATTAATTGAAACAAGAGAGCCTTTGTTAACGCGAAAAACAACTTTGACAGTGCGATTTTCTCGATCAATCGTCGTATCAGGTTCTACGTTTGCAAAAGCGTATCCAACATCAGTAAATTTTTCTGTAATCAAAAACGTATCGCGCCGCATGATATCAACGTTAAACGGCTCGTTTATTTTTGACTCGATTTTTTCTAAAGTCTTCTCTTCACTCTCCTCAACAAGATCCCCTTCCACGCTGATTGAAGAGAGATTATAAATTACTCCCTCACTGATCTTATAGGTGATTCGTAATCCCTTTTCTGTTTCCTCTACTACCGGTTCACCAACTTTGACATCAACATAGCCATGATTGAGATATAATCTTGTAAGCTCACGGACATCATTTTGGAGGTTTTCTTCCTTAATGACCCCACTCCCAGTCGCCCACGACGACCACCATTTATAGAGGCCGGTCTTTATAACATCGTTTAATTCATCATCGGGGATCTCTGTATTCCCTTCAAAAACGATCTCGCGTAGCCGCTTCTTTTCCCCCTCTTTAACGTGAAATGTTAAATCCACCTGATTTTCTTCCGCAGGATCTGTAGAAAACGTAATTTCAGTCCCGTAGTAACCCTTCCCTTGGTAAAAAGTTTTTGTTTGATCAATGCCCGCTTGAATTTTATTGTGATCCAAAAAACGCCGAACTTCGAGCCCTAACTGTTCCTTGAGTTGATCATTGGAGACCTCTTGGTTCCCTTCAATATAGACGTTTCTGATCGCAGGCTTTTCAACCACCTGGAAACGCAAAATCGCCCCTTCACGCCCCTCTTCAACTTCTGCACTCACCTGATCAAACAAGCCTGTGCGATAAATCTCCTTGATATCATTTTGAACTGTTGTACGATTAAGCGGTGCACGCTCTTTGGAAGAAACCTGGGCGAGAATGGTTGAAGCATCAATTCGTTTGTTTCCGGAAATCTCGACACTCGACAGTAGAGGCTCTGCCGCAACAAAACTTGGAACGAACATCAGGAGCACAACCCAACGGAGCAAAAAATAGCCGAGAGAAAAACGTGTAAGCATTTATTGTCTCACTTTATCTTGGTCACCTTACCTTGTCGTTAACCCGCTGGGAGTTAATACCGAAACGGTATCCATCATCTGAGCAAGCTCAAGGGAATGGGTAACAATTAAGAGCGTCATTTTTTTCTCACGATGAATTTCAAGAAGCAGGTTGTGCACTTCCGCCGCTGTCTTCTGATCGAGATTTCCTGTTGGTTCATCCGCAAGAAGCACCCCTGGGTTTATCGCAAGTGCCCGGGCAATAGCAACCCGTTGTTGTTCCCCACCAGAGAGCATACCGGGACGGTGCGTAAGACGGTGTCTAAGACCAACTCGCTCCAGAAGTGCTTTGGCCTGCTCGCGAGCTATCTCTTGCTCGATTCCCTGGAGAAAAAGGGGCATAGCCGTGTTTTCAATCGCATCAAACTCAGGAAGAAGGTGGTGGAATTGGAAAATAAAGCCAATATTTTTCCCGCGAAACTGGCTTAAAGCTTCTTGGCTATTAAATCCCGATGTTAACGATTGTCCATCAAGAAAAACTTCTCCACTGGTAGGCCGCTCTAATCCACCAAGGAGATACAGTAAAGTCGTCTTTCCAATACCTGATTCTCCAACAACCGCGAGCTTTGTTCCTGAAGGAACTGTCATCTCAATATCTCGAAAAACTTCAACGATCCGACCGGCATCGTTGTATTCCATCGTTAGAGCTTTTGTTTCAATCTTCATCTTCGGTTACTCATAACGAAGCGCATCTGCTGGCTTAAGGTGCGCGGCACGAAGCGCTGGATAGATACCAGCACACGCTGTAATCAACAGCCCCGAAACAGCCACCATTACAAAATTACTAGGCACAAGATGCACCGGCACTTTACTGAGCGAAAACACCCGCTCATCAATTTCAAAACCATACTCTCGAAGCAGTAAACATCCGACAACTCCTAAAAGAGTACCCAACAATGTCCCAGAAAAGCCAATAATCGAACCTTGTAAAAGAAAGACTCGCATCACCAGGCGATCTGATGCTCCCATTGTTTTTAAGATAGCAATATCCTTATTTTTTTCCATCACCACCATCACCAGCGTGCTAACAATAGAAAAACTCGCCACAAGCACCAGAAGAAGAAGAACGATAAAATAAACTCTCTTTTCAAGCTGCATCGCTTCCCAGAGCGGCTTATTGGGTTGTGTCCAATCCGTGGCACTATAAGGAGAATCCTTCCCGAGCGCACTTTCAATCCTCGCGGCGATCGCCTGTGCCTGAAAAAGATCGTCAACCTCAACTTCGATCCCGGTGACCGTTCTTCCCATTCCAAAAAACTGTTGAGAATCTTTTAAAGAAGTATAAGCAAGCCCAGATTCGTACTCAATAAGACCAGAACTGTAATTGCCAATAAGTGCAAAACGTCTTGATCGCGGAATTAACCCTTGAGGGGAAGATGTCATTTGAGGGGAAAGAAGTGTGATCACCGTCCCCCGTGGAGCGGCAAGTCGTTGCTGAAGAGTTCGACCGATAAGAATCGGAGGTAAACTCACCGTGTCTGGTGTCCCATCAGGTCTCGTAATACTGATCTCTGCCGGAACAAAAAGATCTTCGATATGCGTTTCAGGAGAAAGGGATTTTTTTAATTTTTCAACCGGCTCCTCAAGCTCCGCAACTCCCCGTATTAAAATACCGGTGGCAACGCCGTTTCCGGTAAGCATCGCTTGATTATGGGTGTACGGAACAGCACTCTTTACTCCAGAAACGGTTAAGATCTTTTTTGTAAGCCCTTCCCACTCTTCTATGTTTCCTTGAACATGGCGCACCACCACGTGAGCACTTGCTCCGATTAATTTCTCACGAAGCTCCGCTTCAAACCCGGTCATTACTCCAAGCACCACATCAAGCACCATTACACTAATTGCCACCCCCAACACGGAGATGATCGTAATGATCGAGATGAAGACCTCCTTACGCTTACTCCGTAAGTACCTTCCGGCAATAAACCTCTCTACCCCCAGAAACATATCGATCCTAGTTTTCTTCGTGAGTTTTTTCTTCCGGACGCATCAGCGGAAAAAGAATTACATCTCGGATACTCGGAGAGTTTGTAAGGAGCATCACCAAACGATCAATCCCAATCCCCTCCCCCGCCGTTGGCGGCATACCATACTCAAGGGCGGTAACGAAATCTTCATCAAGCTCCATCGTCTCTTCATCTCCAGCTTGCCGTGCCTTTTTCTGCTCATCAAATCGAGCACGTTGATCCTCAGCATCGTTTAATTCACTAAACGCATTGGCAATCTCCATTCCAGAAGTAAAAAGTTCAAAACGATCCGTAAAACGGTGATCATCCAAAGAAGGACGAGCCAGCGGAGAGACACTTCGAGGAAAACGGGTAATAAAAGTAGGGTTGGTAATCTTCTCCTCCACGGTAGAATCAAAGAGCTCATAGAGCGCTCTTCCATAATCACTAATTTTTGGATCAATATGAACACCAAGAAGGGTCGCCGCTTCAAACACTCCCTCGATTGAATCAAGATTTACAGAACGAGGAATTTTTGCAAATTCATAGATCGCCTCACTCATTGGATAGCGTCCCCACGGTCGTGAAAAATCAATCGTTTGCTCGCGAAATTCAAGTTGATACTTTCCATAGAGCGAATACACAAGTTCTGAAATCATCTCTTCTGTCAGATCCATCAACGTTTCATACGTTGCGTAGGCTTGGTAGAACTCAATCATTGTAAACTCTGGATTGTGTTGAGTAGAGATCCCTTCGTTTCTAAAAACCCGTGAAAGCTCATACACCCGCTCAAACCCTCCAACGAGTAACCGCTTAAGATGAAGCTCAAGGGCAATTCGGAGATGGAGTTCCAAATCGAGTGTATTGTGATGGGTCAAAAACGGCCGAGCGGCAGCTCCACTTGCGATCGTGTGCATCACCGGAGTTTCAACCTCGAGATACCCACGTTCATTAAGAAAGTTACGAATGAAAGAAACTATTTTTGCTCTAACGACAAACGCCTGGCGCACATCCGGGTTGACCATGAGATCGAGATACCGTTGCCGATAACGCCGCTCAACGTCTGTAAGTCCATGCCATTTTTCAGGAAGCGGATGGAGACACTTTACGAGTAAGCGAACCTTTGTTGCATGAAGTGAAGGCTCTCCTGTTTTAGTCAGAAAAGTATATCCACTTGCTTCAACGATATCCCCTAAATCAAAATTCTTAAAAAGCTGATAGCTCTCCTCACCAATATCTTCTTTACGGACATAGATCTGAACCTGACCACGCTCATCTTGGAGATGACAAAAAGCCGCTTTTCCCATCAAACGGATCGTCATCAGTCTTCCCGCGATGGTTCGAACTTGTCGTTGTTGAGGATCTAATTGTTGCTCATCGGCAACAGCAGCTTTTACACTCTCTGAGGAGTCAGTTATCAAAACATCGTTTGGGTATGGGTAACCAAGCGCACGAAGAGCACGCAACTTCTCAATCCGCACGAGCTCCTGCTCGCTACGCTCATCTGCCATATCTATTTCCTTTCATCACCATGTCATGAATTGCAATAACGATTACCCACCAAAACAAACCATCCTAGCCAAGTCAAGAAAGAGTCCTTCAGAAAGGAGAGGACCTCTTAAAAACCTCGCCATTTAGTCGCTTAGTAAATATCCAATGATCTATATATGTTTATATAGAGGTCTGGCAATAACACTTGAGGTGAAAGCATCCGCACTATCTATCTCCCAGGGTGGGGGTTCTCAGATACTGGGTAGAAAAGATCTGGGCGGAAGAAATTCTGACGCCAGA
>CAZDIO010000170.1:0-9398 GCA_964505555.1 uncultured Bdellovibrionales bacterium | reverse complement strand
AGCCGGGAGGCCCGGCCGCCGGGCCTCCCGGCTCGCAACGACAGGAATGTTCTTAGAAATTTTCCCAAGGCTTATTCTTTTTATTAGGAAGCGTTCCATTTGGCCAACATAGCGGCTCAGTTGGTGGGCAGATAATCGTTCCTTCTGTGCCTCCGCCTGCGTAGGTATAGTTTGGAGTTGATTGTCCTCCAGCAGTTGAAGTGACCACTGAAACTGAACCGCTCATGGCAAGTGCAGCAACAGCGATAGATCTGGTAGTAAAAAATCCTACCCAAGAAAGTGATAAGAGAGCACTCATTGAGAGCAGTGCAAGGAGAAGTGAATACTCAATAGCAGAAACACCCCTTGAGTTTGAGAGGGGGGTTGTTCTTTTTACCTGTGAAGAGTGGTTCCAGCCTGGCGTTGCCATATTTATTCTTTATCCTGCGATTTACGTCTTACCTAAATTTCCTTACCTATGAATAAATAGAGCAACCTTTGTGCCAGTAAAAATCACCTAAGATCTCAACCTTGTTACCAATTTCTAGGAAATCCTCTGATTCCCTTAAGCTCAAATCGAATTTAATCATCGTTTTTCTCCTGCGAGGTCCAACTAAAAGCACCTAATACCACCTTCGCACCTCCGTCCTTGTCTGGAGTAGGGTTAATGTCTTTATCAAACTGAGAGAGAAAATCTCTCGCCTGTTTGTGGAAGTGGGCGCCTGTTTCAAAAAGCCATTTTCTTATAACGGGGAGATCGCTTTTGAAGATGTTGTCGTATTCTGTTCGAAGGTGAAGGTTTCTTGTCTCTTGTGTTTGAAATAGATTTTCTTCTACCGCCTCAACAAAGGTATTCATATCTCGGGAGAGAAGCCCCAGACCTTTTTCAGGACTTTGTTGAAAATAATTTACTGATTTTACAAGGCGAATTCCCTCTTTTGACTCCTCAACGGCGCCCATTCGCTTGAGCTCATAGAGCATCGTTGCGGGATTGATATCCTTGCTAATTGACTTAACCAGCTTTTTAAATTCACTTTTATCCCCCTTATAGGAGAGCACTTTGGGCTTATGGGCAGGAGAAGCAAATCGCAGGTCCTGCTCCCACTGTCCAAGCACCCGTGTAACGAGATTTGATTGATTATCGATTTTAACCCCTTGGCGAAGGATCCGCGTAACATCACGACGATTAAGTCCAGTCATCACGCTGATCCGGCTTAAAGTGGCTTTTTCCCCTTTCTTTTCAAGCTCTTCAAGAGAGAGTTCAATAAGCGCACCACGAACAGCTTCGAGTATTTCACGGGCACGAATGGAATTTCTTAAGCAAAAACGCAGAATTGGCTTTAGCATCCGTTGAAGGAGCTCAGGGCGGACAGAGCTAAAGAAATGGTGAGACATAGTTTGTGTGCAACTTACACTTTTCTTATAGGGTACTACGACACTATTTGGGCAAAAATTGAGAAATTTCTAACAGATGATGTTTTTATAAATAAAATCTTTTATCTAATAAGTTTAACTAGTTGAGTAATTGGATTGCTGCAAGAGATCGATTTAGAAAAAAAGTTTTTAAATTTGTAAAAAAAGTATGTGCATTTTGCACATAACTATGGTAGAGTATTTTTAGATGGTCGAGGGCAGAATAAGCCGAAAGACTGTCGGAGTTTTTGATTAGAAGGGGTGTTTAAAAGGGATTAAGAGAATTTTTACTGAATAGGTCTCCATTTCGCACTGTGTATCGTTAACCTAACGTAGTCCTGCCTGTTGCTCTCCCAGAGCAACAGGCTTTTTTTATTTTCTCCGTGTGTAAAACGCACACATATTAAGCGATAAGTTGTCAGTTTTTTACGGCTTTTGAGAGCGGTCCTTTACGTTGCCCGTGATGGGTGCGATTTTCACACAATTCTTTAAGGAGAATGAAGACTGCTTAAGCTGCGAGCGCGTTATTTTTTAACACAGAGTTTCACAGAGTCGCACAGAGAGGAATAAAGAAGAATAAAAAACCTAATAATTTTAACGGTATATGACTCTACGAAACTCTGTGTTAAATAGCTTTTCAGTTTAAAGAGTAATCCTTCTTATGAGTGAATCGAACACAACTGAAAATCAGGAAACAATTGGGAAAGCCGCAGCTTCCTGGGTTGGTAAGGTTATTGATGAGAAGTACAAGATCTTAGAGCAGCTTGGACGTGGTGGAACTGGGGTTGTTTATAAGGCAGAGCATATACTGATTAATCGCACCGTTGCGATTAAGGTCCTTCATCCCCACCTGGTTGAAAATGAAGACTCTCTCAAACGCTTTCAACATGAGGCAAAAGTTGCAAGCCGTTTAAACCATCCCAGCGCCGTTCTTCTCTATGATTTTGGAATTTTACAGAACTATCCCTACCTGGTCATGCAGTATGTTGAGGGGAAAACTCTCAAACAGTTAATACGAGACAAGGGCTCGCTCTCTCTTCATGAGGTGTATGAGATTTTTCAACAGGTCACCTCTGCCCTGAGTGAAGCGCACCGACTAGGCATTATTCATCGAGATCTGAAACCAGAAAATATCATGATCACAAACACTGATGATGGCAATCGTCGGGTGCTTGTTCTTGATTTTGGAATCGCAAAACTTCTTCATCAAGCGGGTGAAAAAGCAGCGACGTTAGTAACCCAAGAGGGGCTCTTCTATGGTACCCCACAGTATGCCTCTCCAGAACAGGTGCTCTCAAAGGAGCTCGATGCACGCTCAGATATTTATTCGTTAGGGATTATTCTCTATGAGGCGCTTTCAGGAGATCTCCCGTTTGATGCTCCCTCCTTAATGGAGATCCTTTTTAAGCAACTGAATGAACTTCCGATTGCTCTTCGAGAAAAAAAGCCACCGTTGCCGTTAGGAAGAGCTGTTGATGCACTGGTGATGAAGTGTTTAGAAAAGGACCCTGGAAAACGTTATCAAAGCGTAAAAGAGCTTCTTGATGATCTCCAGGTTGTTTCAGCAAATCTGGGCAAAGAACAATTAACGAAGGGAAAATCCTTAAAGGTCTATGCTGGAATTTTAGGAATCATCTGTGTTGGAGTGATTGGTGCGATCTTTTATGAAAATCAATTTGGTGAAAGGGGAGCGGGTGTTAGTGAATTTGTCTCAGAGGTCAATTCAGATCACAGCGAATCAGAAAACAGCGAAATAATCGAAAAGAAGCAAGCGCTGGAAACGGTATCTCAAACTATAGAGGAAAAGACGTCTCTACCGGCTTCAGAAAACAATTTGGTGGAGGAGGAAAAAGCCAAGACCACAGAGAGTGTTCAGGAGGAAGTGACTGCTCCAGCAGTAGCTTCCACGGGAGTATCGGAACCATCACCTCAACAAGCACCACTATCAAACGCCTCACTTACCGTGCGCTCCGATCCTCTTGGGGCAGAGGTTTTTTTTAATGATGTTCGTCAAGGAGTAACTCCCCTGACTCTTCCCTCTGTGACTGTCGGAGAGCTTCAACTGAGCTTGAAGTTGTCAGGATTTGATGAGCATCGTCAGAACCTTGTTACTGAAGCAGGAAAGGAAAACGCTATCGATGTTACCCTTAAAAAATCAGCAGATCCTCATCTGGCAGCGGCGGATGCCGATCGACTCTTTCAGTCAGGGGAGAAACTTTTTAATCAGAAGCAATATGCGGGTGCGATACAGGATTTAGAGCAAGCGATTGCGCTTCGTCCAGGTCACATTAAGGCCCGGTTAGTGCTGGGTCTTTGCTACTTAAGGGTAGGAAGAAAAGAGGAGTCTCTCAAACAATTTCTTGCTGCAGGGAAGCTCGATAGTAATTATGCTCCAGTTCACTTTAACTTAGCCTGTTACTATTCCCTCCAAGGGGATACTCAAAAAGCGCTAGATTTTCTTGAGCGGTCAATTCGCCTCAATCCTCGCATCCGTGCCTGGGCAGTACAAGAACCCGATCTCGATGCAATTCGCCAAACCGCTCGGTTTCAAAAACTCGTTTCAATCCATTACTAACAAACAAGAAGTCCCCCTCTCCAGCTCTGTTGCTCCTTTGCTCTGTTTATAAAAAAAGAGGTTGGTAGTAACCTCACCCCCCGTTTTATTAAATGAGAGCAACAGAGCTAGAGAGGGGGCATCTAACAGGGGTGGTTTTTCGTCTCCGCAGTTATTTCGGGCCATAGTCGTTTGGTGTTAATTCCCAAAAGTGAGAAGTCGATTAAATCCAATGAAATTGGTAACAGAGGGGGTTTTTTAGGCAAAGAAACTTGGCATTCTTCTTGCGAGAAACTCCTACAGTATTTGAACTGAATGAGGATGATCCATCTTCATTTGGTCAGATCGCTGGGATTGCGTTTAAAGGGTGGCGGTTAATCTTCATAGTTCGGTAACCAGTGTATTGTAAGAATGTGCGGCTTTTTAGGTCCTCGCTAAGCGCGATCTGCGTTTGGCTATCCCTGTCTCTTTTTTTGTTCCCGAAAGAGGTTTTTGGAGAGAGTCACCCCATCTGGCCAGCCTCTGGAGATGTTACCCAGCTTACTACCTTACTTGCGCCATATCTTCAGATGAACGATTCCGATCTGCAAAGGCAGATTGATACTACAGGCCGAGACGATCCCGATAACCTCCTCATGGTCGATGTAACGTATGACCTCTCACGACTCTATGGCCTCACCAATAATCCAGATTACGCCCGTCGCACGGTGCTGCTTCTTGATCGTTTCCGGGAGGTGTTTCCGGTGTGGGTGAGACGATTTGAGAATGCAATTGCTTCAGGAGAGATCGAAAATATTCATGCATCAGGAAGTGGAATATGGAGTGACTGGTTTCATGTTGACCTTGAGAAGGCGCAGAAACTTGCAGAAGCATTTGATCTCGTTTCAGCAAGTAATGTGTTTTCTGTGATTGGTAGTGATGGGAAGGAGAGAATTAAAGATTTTCTTATCGAAGTAGTCAAAGTCGATCTTACCAAGTTTCGTTTGTATCTATTTAATCTCGCCGGTTTTCGTCCTCGAGCACTGATGGTCTTTGGGCGTGTTGTGGATGATCCAGAACTTTTTCATCTTGGTTTTTGGTATTACAATAAAATGCTTCATGAGCAGTTTAGCGCGGATGGATTTCATCAGGAGGGCTCGCACAGTTACCACTTTCAGCTCTCCTCACGTCTGACCCATGCTAGTTATGAAACGGTAATTAACGGATATAGCGATCCGCCCGGATACTTTCACATTCCCTTTGAGAGTATCTACGACTCTCCTCGATTTATTAATCTCTCTGCCACGCAGCTTTTTTCTGAGCATTGGCGAAGAATGACCGGCTCTTGGAACCGAACTACGTTTCCCAACGGAACGTTCCCGATAACGAATGAAACAAGTTATAATATTACCTCCTATGGAAGATCAGCAGAAAAATCATATCTTCTTGGTGGGATTGGCCACGCGGTGCTCTCTTGGGGAGAGGGAAATCAGGAGAGTCAGGCCCGACTCGATTTTTCTCCTTCCGCGGCACACTTTCACCGAGATGCAAATCATCTGATCTTTTTTAGTCGAGGAAAAGAAGTCATTGGAGGAACCGGATATCTTGAAGGGGATCGAGAGTGGAATACCTCAACTTTAAACCAGAACCTCGTCGTGGTTGATGGAAAGGAACAAAAAGCAAATTATTGGCTCTACTATACAGACTCTCCCTACGTTCCCGGACTTCCTCAAGGACAGGTGCGTTCCTATCCTTTTAGTGAATCAAACGCCGATGGGAATCTCCATAATAATCTCTTAATGTTTGAGCCTGGATATCAAGGAGATCGTGAAGTTCAGTTAATGGAGGTAGATAGTCAAAACGCCTATCGCGATGTGCTCAGCGACTATCAACGTTTAATAGGAATGATTCATATCCAAGGGGAAAGTGTTTATCTACTAGATTTTTTTCGCCTCCAAGGGGGTGCGCAATATGACTGGGTGCTTCATGGTGGGCACGATCCCTATACGTTCTCAACACCTCATTCAATGAATCAAACCTCTGAAACCTTTGGAGCGATATCGTTACTGCGAAAGTCTTTATCGGGAAATAGTTGGTCTGGAGAGTTCAATTACGGCGATGTGCGAGAGAAGGTTCATCTTGCTGGTGCTCAAGGAACGACGTTTTTTATGGGAAAAGCTCTCTCTTCAACGATACCATCTCGAGTTCAGGATTATCTTGTGGTGAGGCGAAATTCTACCCGTCTCAAAGATGAGACCTTTATGGCAGTGCATGAAGCATACTCATCATCTCCTTCGACCCCACCTTTTGTTGAGGCGATTACCCCACTAACTTTTCAAGGGGCAGGAGCTACCGCTGTTGGATTACAAATTACCCTTCGTGGGGGGATCGTTGATTATGTGGTTCATAACTTCGATGCTGCGCCTCCATATGTTGAGCAGAAAGTTAGTGGTGTTTCAAATTTTTCAGTGAAAGGACGGTTTGCTCATGTGCGTGTAAAAAATGGAGCGGTGCAGTGGATGAAGCTCTTTCAGGGTGAGCAGCTCTCGTTTGGTTCCAAAGGAATGCGCGCAGTGCAGGGAGATTATTCTTATCGAGGAGTAGTCTCCCGGGTGTTGAGAAAGGAAAGAGGGGAACAAGAAAACGCTTTTGAAGTAAACGCGAATTTACCAGTTGATGGATCGCTTACTGGTAAAACGATAATTGTCACCTGGGGAAACGGTTGGAAGTGGGGATATACCGTAAAAGAAGTTCGCGGGCGGCAGATCCTTGTTGATGAAGAACCTGGATTTGATTACAACGGATCGCTTGTGGCGATGCGTTACTTTCCAGTTGGAAACTACCCGGGTCCAGTAACATTTCTTAT
The DNA here is from genome assembly GCA_964505555.1 of uncultured Bdellovibrionales bacterium. Classification (GTDB taxonomy): domain Bacteria; phylum Bdellovibrionota_C; class UBA2361; order SZUA-149; family CAZDIO01; genus CAZDIO01. Next base: position 2,607 of record CAZDIO010000170.1, on the reverse strand, counting down.
CTCTGGAAATGCTTCTCTCAGTTCGACTGGCGTAGTGGTGGGAACATCCCCGACGCAACTGTATACCCCTGGGAGTTCCTCCTCTTCCTCAAGCTCTCCCGGAGGCTCTCCAGGCTCGCCTCCTGGTGCCGATGCCCCTGCAGATGACCCCTTGTATGAGCGCCTTCAATCAAAAGCATGCGCTGGAGCAAATGGATTTTTAGGACAGATTAACATCGCTTCAGTTGTAAACTTCCTTTCACAACCGCTTCGAACAACTGTCAGTTACCGTGATGCAAATGGAGTGGAGCGAGGGTCGGTACGAACAACGCTTCCTAATTATGGAAAGCAAGATTTTATCATTAACGATTTAGGACTTCTTCCTAATAGTTACGGCACCGTATGTGTGAGCACCGACGCAACCGCGCCCGGTGGTTGGACCGGAGGAATTACCATCTATCGGCTTGCTCACGGGAATCAGTGGGGAGAGAGTTTTGATTATGCTTTAAATTATCCATTTACCAATCCACAAAAAGGGAAGATAAGTTTTCCCTTAAATACGTTTCATCTAGGAACAGATCCCCGGGCGCTTGTTACCAACTGGATCAGTATTACCGACGCAACAAAGGGTGATGAGAAGGGCTTACGTGGAAAGATCAACTACTATGATCAGCGTGGAGATCTTATTGCCAGTGAACAGGTCTCTCTTCCCGATGGGGGGCGGTTTGACTACCCTGCACACAAGCGGCTTGCTCCAAATAATGAAAACGCGATAGGTCTTGCACAGTTTCTTCCTACCAGCGCTGCGGAGGAAGCTCCACCGACGTACTATGCAACTCTGACGAGATACTTCTTTCAATGTCCTCCCACGCAGTGTGCAGATTTTCGTACCGCGTTTGTCGTCCCTGCGCGGCCGCCGATGACGGAGAATCTTCTTGGGGGAGTTTCCACAATGAACGGTGAACTTTCAGTTCTTGAATTAAATAACTTCTCTTCTGTAAATGCTGAGGCGCAGGTTAAAGTATATAATGCAAATGGCGGAGAAGCTGGACAATCTCGTTTAACACTTCCTCCGCTGAGTAGTAACCATCTCATTATCAATAGAAGTAGTAACGCTCAAAGTGGGTACCTTGCTCCAAACGCTGTTGGCTCAGCCGTGATTAGTGCAGAGAGTGGGCAGGTAAGTGCTACGGCGCTGTTTTATAAACTAGATTCTTCCGGTCGGTTACTCTATGGATATCCTGCTCCGCTAAGTGGAAAAGCAGGGCTCAATGTTATCTCTCAATTTAATACTTACATCGAGCATCAAAATGTCGTTGAAGTCCAGAATGCTTCACCAGAGATCCTCACCTCATCGATTATGGCCCGTGATACTCGTGGAGCAGTTCTTTATAACTCCCCGCTTCAGTTAGCTCCATGGTCTGCAAAGCGGTTTGTGCTTCCACTTCCACCTGATATTTACGGAACGGTAACAGCCTCTTCAGACAAGAACGGCGCGAGTGTGAGAATTTATACGATACGAAATGATGAGTATGTTCTCCCACTTATTGGTCTTCCAGTTTGGTAGTTGCTGCATCTTTCCTCTCTGTGATAATATTTAGCCGGTCTTAATAGTATTGGGTTAAAGATCTCCTTATCTTTTTACTCTGTTCCTCTTCTCAAAAAGTTCTTTCTTAATTAAATACGAGATATCTCTTTGCCGCTTCTGGTCTTAAGTCTCCTTAAGAACACAGGCGGCATAGTCTGGTTTTTTAGAAAGACTTCTGGGGATTCGTTTCAGCCCTTTAAACCGTTGAGAAAGCCTTTCAGCGGTTTAAAGGCGCGGTTGTTTCCCGTGCAGAAATTTTATCTTTTTGGAAAGGTTAGGCAGTATCATGGCAACTCTCGCACGTCCTTCGATACCGAACATTCGCACCCTTCTCGCAGCATATACGAGTCAGATTTATGGAAAAGGCCCGGGTGCAACTGTAGTGGGGGCCTTTCTAGGTATCATCGACTTTCTTCAGGCAACGGAACGGCCGTTTCAAATGATGGAACGGTGGGTGCAAACGATTGGCGAAAAACTTGACATCGATAACTTCAAAAATGACTTTTCAGAAAGGGCTTCCATGATGAGGGAAGCATGTTTTTCATCTGAAGGCTTGATTCTGAGTCCCGAGGTTTCGGGTGGCTTCATCGGACTCTCCTCCTTGGGAACGGACCGCAGCTACAATATTTGTCATGCAATCAGTGTACGGACATCACTTACCCTTGCAGTAATGGCAAGAAATGCCCGTCTTGCTTCGAGAGACCTCAATTCTGAGCCCGTGGGAATGTGTAGTCATCCATTGCTTTTCTGTCGAGGAGACTCTCAAACCTGGGATCGAATAATTGATCTGCTCCAACGACGTAAAGATGATCAGAATCAAATTGTTGATGGTTGTATCGCAATCGACAACTTCGACGACAGCCTGCTCGAATCGTAGCGTTTTTTGTTTGATTAATCTTGATAGGGGGCCCCGATGCTCATTCATCGGGGTCCCTGTCGGAAAAGGTTATCAGTGTCTAGCCTGTGTCTTTCTATCTAACTTTAAATGTTCAGACCCTCCTGTCGTTGCGAGCAAAGCGAAGCAATCTCATAGCTCCCGA
>CAZDIO010000169.1:0-24860 GCA_964505555.1 uncultured Bdellovibrionales bacterium | reverse complement strand
CAAGCGAGATAAGAAGATCTACTCAAGTAAGGACAGAATGATTAAGGGTATAAAGGAGGGGAGGTCTGATGGAGAAACGGGGAAACTGTATATAAAGATTTCCCTGACGGAATTTTTTTGAAGCCTCTCTGTAATGAGCCTCCCAGGCGAGATAGTATTTGATGAAGATTTTTTTTGCTTTAAAGCTTTTTGTGTAACAGAGAGGTCGCGGTGTTCGTTTGATGTGAGTGGGAAAAAAGGAGGGGTGCTGTTTGAGGATATTTTTTCTTCCTAGAAAACCCTCCCCTGAAGTTTGTTTTTCCTTTCGTATGCGCATTATGCGCTCTTCAAGAAGGGGAAGGAGGAGGTTGTTTCTTTCTGTCAGAGAAAGGTGCTCGAATTGAGGAAGAGGAGTAAGAGCAAGAGAGTGTTTTGTTTGAAAATCCTCTAAAGAGAGCTGTTTTCCTGTAAGACGTGCGGATACTTTTGCCTTTCTATACTCGGTATAGTTTGTAAAAAGATACTCTCGATCTTCTCCATCAATGATATGCCAATAGGAATGTACTCCAGGCCAAAGCTTGGGATGGTCAACAAGGCCGTGATGCGTAGGGTTTGAGAGGACATAAAGAAGAGCCTCAAGAGCATCTTCTTTCTCAAGCACTATCTGGGCATCATATCTTCGTTGCCAAAAGTGTCCTCGTCTTTTTCTTAACCAGTTTACTCGTTTAGCAATCTCTCGATTGAGTGCTTGAGCAAACCTCCAAAGATTACCTTGAGGAGCTTTTACAAGAAGGTGATAGTGGTTACCAAGAAAAATATAGGCGTAGAGGATAATTCCATATGCTTCTTGGTATTTTGCTACTATTCCACCAAGAACGCTGTTTACCTCCTCATCGGGTCGTAACAAAAGCTGGGCATTCTCTGTGCGGATCGTTACTAAGTTTATCTTTTCTGGATCTGTATTTCTTAATGGTCTCGACATACTTCTTCCCCTCTTTTTAAAGCCTTACATCGCTATTGTCGGACATTTCGGGGGAGTCCGTTCACTCGGAACCAAAAAAATATGTGGAACCTTTAAAATGTTGATTGAATAACGCTACTTGTTGGGGGATTTTTGGTGTTGTAACTAGGTCGTATGTATCGACAAAGTATTTTTGGAAGCTTGCTCCTCTTCCTCGGTTCAACCTTGTTTTGCATCGCTCTTTTGGAAGGGGCTTCTGTCAAAATTTATGAATATTTTAACAAATCACCTTTTCTTCGTTTTACGCTTCAACAAAAGCTGGAGGCCTTGGAATGGTTTGCACCAGAACCTAAAGATCTCACTATAGAGCAGGAAGCTGCGGATTGGATGTACCACGACGTCCTTCATCCTTACCTTGGATTTGTATTGGATCCTCAACACTACCCTCCCCCCATAAATGTCCACGGCTTTACAGGTGTAGAACCAATAATAAGACGATCCCCTGAAAAACTTATCATCGCCATTCTTGGCGGTTCCGTCGCATTTCACTTCCATAACGATGGAGGTGCCGCAATTCTTCGAAAAAAACTCCTTCACTCCCCACTTTTTGAAAACAAAGAAATAATCTTTATAAACTTCGCCCTGCCAGGATACAAACAACCTCAACAACTCCTCGCCCTCACCTACTTTCTTACCCTCGGTGCCGAATTTGATATGGCCATTAATCTCGACGGCTTCAACGAAATCGCTCTCCCCTACGGAGATAATTCATTAAGCCGAGTTTCCCCCTACTTCCCCCGCTACTGGAATCTTTACTCCCGAAAAACACTCCAAAAAGAAACTATTCTAAATCTGGCTAAGGCATACGCCACACAACAACAACGCCACAAACTTGCCTCCCTCTTAAATCAAAGCATGCTTCGAAATAGCGCTTTCTTTTTAACCATCTGGCACCTCCTCGATCGACATCTAGAAGATCTTGTCAAGCAAGCACAAAAAACAATCTCAACATCATTATCAAACAACAAATCTGAATCCTCTTTCCAAAGCACGGGCCCCGCCTATCCATTTGAAAATACCGAACAACTTTTTTCAGATACGGTCGCACTCTGGAAGAGATCCTCCCAGCAAATAAACAACCTTGCCGTAAAAAACAACTTTGCATACTTCCACTTTCTTCAGCCAAACCAATACGTCCTTAATTCAAAACAACTTACAGAATTTGAGTTAACCAATTGCTATATTAACGGAGAGTACGCCTACAAAGATGCCGTTCATATCGGCTACTCCCTCCTTCGAGATACAGGAAGGATATTACAAAAAGAGGGTGTAGCATTTCGTGACCTTACGCAGATCTTTCACGACGAAAAACGCTCAACGTACCTAGACAACTGCTGCCACTTAAACGAACTTGGAAATGAGCTCTTGGCAGATGAGATCTCCGCTGCCCTCACCTCTAAAAAGTAGAAGATCCGTTCCCTATCGAGAAGCTTTATCACTAATTTTGCTGACATAAATCGCAATTTATCGGAGATACTTGCGAATTGAATCCTTCTGTCATATGTGCATATCTGCACCTCAATTTTATTTGCTCCTTTACTTTCTTTCCTGGGTAGTTGATTAAAGCTTGCGCCGCACTCCTGTGCACACTTCTGCACCAGGACTGAGGCGCGGAGCTGCTATGAAAAGGTTTTATTGTAACCTCTTTTTTTCCAAATCAGACTTGCTTGCCCATTAACGATTAGAGTTTCATTTTTGAAGCTGTACTCGTTGATGGGCGCGGGTCCATTGGAGTTTCATTAGAGGCCTACAGGAAAGGAATGAATTCATGAACAACGCATCATCTGCAGAGAGGCTACCAAGGAAGGAAGCCCTTGGTGCTAGTGCTGAAGATTTCGCTGCAGCTCGCAGAGCTCACTGCGACACGCTATGCAGCATCTTGCCAATGCGTCCCGGGGAGGAAGCTCCACTGGTGATACTCGCTCGGGCCGTTGGCATGGAGCACCTTACGCTTTTGGATGGAAAAGAAAGTGGTCTTTCGCCAGAGAATCTTACTTTCTTCCTATCAGGATTGGGAGCGCATGAACAACTCAAAGGGCAAGTGCCTATTGCACAGATCCTGTGGAAGGAACTTCCGCTGCCGCCGGTTCTGAAGTTCAAAGCCCCTCGGAAAAAACCCTCTCACACACGCCTAAACCGGGAAGCACTTTTCTATGCCATCGCCGGGGCACTCAAAGTCTCGTTGGAAGGTGGTCCTCGAGAAATTTGCAGAGGAATAGCCAAGCCTCTCGGTCTCTTTGCAAAGAACCTCTTCGACATGCTTCAGCGCCCTGAAAATGGGTACGCTCCAGACATGGTCGCAAAGATCTCCGCAAAACTTGCGGACAATCCTCGAACCACATTCCTTGCTCATTTCTCCTATATGTTTGCTGCCGGTTATCGTGCCGGATCAGAACGCCACACCCGTGATAGTTTGCGAATGGCGCACAGTGATGCCTCTATCGCCGACGAGGCAAAATGTGTTTGGGTTGTTGTCTTCAATGATGGCGTGGCTACCCAACTGGGCTTCGGTCGTTTAGATAACGACCCTCGTCCCGCATCCGATTCTGAACTGAGAGAAATGAATATCACATTCGTCCCAGGCGTTCGGATGCCCGCACTACGAGACTCACGTCTCTTTGATGTTGGCAAACGAGTAGTCAATGGGCTCATAGCTCTCGGAGCTGGATCAGAGTGGTTCCTTAGTCCAAGAACCGAGTGGACAAGAACCCGCCTCGCAAATCGCATCGTTCTTTCAATAATCGCACCAACGTAATCTGGTGCTTTCGCTTTGGACTGATCTGTGTGGGTTGAGACATGGCCACCAGCCTTCGTCTCAGCCCGCACAGATGGTGCGATTTTGATTAAAACCCCACAAAGGTTCCTCTTCACAGGTTTCCTATTCACCTAGCCACATAGCAGCCCGCTCACTCCTAAAACCCTACCATTTCCTTTTCTTAAAATCCCTTCTATAACAATCATAAACCATTGAAGCCAAACCATAGATCTCATGGCGACAACAAGCACCTGCAAGAATTGCAAACAACACTTCTCCATTGACCAGGAAGATCTAGATTTTCTTAATCGGATCTCTCCTGTTATTAACGGCAACAAATTCCTCATCCCACCACCTACACTCTGCCCCGAATGCCGTCTCCAACGTCGACTCGCATTTCGAAATCCGATCCACGTAACCTGGGACAAATCAGCACTCAGTGGCACTCCAACCCTCTCTGCTTTCGTTGGCGATCATCCCTTCTCCGTAATCACAAACGCAGAATGGTGGGGAGACTCCTGGGATCCGCTCTCCTATGGAAGAACGTTTGATTTTCAGGAATCTTTTTTTTCACAGTTTCAAAAACTAAGAGAGGCGGCTCCCTTTGCAGCTCTTCTTGCTACGAATGTAGAAAATAGCCAATTCTGTAGTAACGTCTCACATATCAAAAACTGCTACCTCGTTTTTAATACAAAAACAGCCGAAGATTGCATGTATTGTGATTATATTTGGGGATCAAAAGATTGCCTTGAATGCACCCGCACTATCGATTCTGAACTTTGCTACGATTCTGTTGAATGCCATCGTTGTTATAATGTACAGAGTTCTGAGTTTTCTGATGATTGCAAAGACAGCTTTTTTTTAAGCCACTGCCGAAGCTGCACCGATTGCTTTGGATGCGTCAATCTCTACAGAAAGAAGTTCCATCTTTTTAATAAACCTTGCACCAAAGAGGAGTATCATGCGTTTCTTCAATCAATCGATCTCTCTCTTTTTTCTACACGCTCTCATTACGCCTCGCTACTCTCCCAGCTTACAGAAACAGCTCCTCACCCCCATTTTCACGGTCAGAGAGTTGAGAACGTAACGGGAAACTACATCTCTGATTCTCGCCATATCTCTAACTCTTTCTTTATAAAAGGCGCCGAAGATTGTAAGTTTTGCTTTATCGTTAACGGAGGAGTGAAAGATTGTTACGATTATTCTCACTTTGGAGGAAATGCAACAGAGCTCTATGAGTGTCAATCTTGTGGAAATGATGTCAATAACCTCCTTTTTTGTCGCGATTGTTGGAATGGAAACTCAAACTTAATCTACTGTGCTTCTTGCTTTGGGTGTCATGACTGCTTTGGATGCGTAGGATTAAGAAACAAGCACTATTGTATCTTTAACAAACAGTACGAAAAAAAAGAGTACTACGCACTTCTTGCTCAGATCATCTCCCAAATGATCTCACAAGAAGAATGGGGAGAGTTCTTCCCAATCTCGTCAGCCCCCTTTCCTTATAATTTAAGTTTTGCAAATCGCTACTTTCCGCTTTCCAAAGAACAGATAATCCGATCTGGTCTTCGTTGGCATGAAAAAGAAGGCTCTACTGTTGAAGGCGCCATATTAGGAACAGAGCTCCCAGATGGGCTTCCTACAACCGATGAGGCACTCACGGTACGTTGTATCAGTAGTCACCGAGCATTTAAGATCACAAGCAACGAGATCCACCTCTATCGTCGTTTTTGTGCCCCACTACCACGAAAAGCCTATGATGAACGAATGGAAGACCGATGGAGAAAGCTCGGTGGGATAAAGCTCCACTCCCGACTTTGCCCCGAAACAAAACAGAGGCTCTCTACTACTCATCCTCCAAATACCTCCTACCCTGTCTGGGAGAGAGCACATTTTGAAAAAATGATTTTTCATACGTAGTTTTAAGCGCGAAAACTACAGCCTCTCTATTTAACGATTAGTTGAACACAGAGTTTCACAGGGTTACACAGAGTAGGGAAAAAAGTTTTTTAATTTAACTCTGTGCAGCCCTGTGAAACTCTGTATTCAACTAAAATTTTATAAATAGAATAGAAGAAGGGAATAACTCTAGACAACCCTCCCCTGCTCATACACCATTCTCTTTAAAACAATCTCTTTTCTGAAAGCATTTCTAAATGTATATCTACTTTTCATCTCATGACAAAACGAACGGCGGGAATCCTTTGCATGCTTGCTACCTCACTGTGCTTTGCAGTGATGGATGCCCTTGGGAAACTTGCAAGCTTGAGACTCCCCTCAACAGAGATTGCTTTTTTTCGGTGCGCTGTAACACTTCTCATCTTTACGCCATATATGCTCACCAAAAAAATTCCGATGCTCGGGAAAAATCGGCTCTTACTCTTTGTTCGTGGTACTTTCGGCTTTACCTCCCTCACACTGGGATTTTATGCGATCTCTCATCTCCCCCTCGCTGATGCGACGATCTTATGGAAAACCTCTGTAATCTTTACTGCGTTATTTTCGGCGATATTTTTACAAGAGAAGATCACAGCCTCACTTGTTGGCTTTATGCTCCTTGCCCTCTGTGGAGCAGCGCTGGTGTTAAAACCCTCATTCAGCGTGATTAACCTTCCTGGCCTCTCTGCAATCTGTGCCGGAATGGCGCTTGCGGTGGTTGCGGTATCGATTCGCAGGCTTCATCAAACAGAAGCAGTTTTAACTATCGTCTTTAGTTTCTCTTTCTGGGGAACCGTGCTTGCGTTTCTTTTAATGTTTAAAGATTTTGTAACTCCAAATAATTACGAACTCTTTGCACTCCTTGGCCTTGGAGTAGTGGGAACATTTGGACAGCTTTTCTATACCCACGCACTTCGGCTTGCTGCTGCTTCGGTCGTACAACCCTACGCATTTGCCGAAGTGCTGATCTCACTTCTTTTTGGAATAATCTTCTGGGGAGAACTTCCCGATTTCTTTGCCGCAATAGGAGGCACGCTCATTGCTTTAGCGGGAATTGGAATTTTAAAGATGAAAGAGAGTTAGCTTGCTATGAAAAACGTATTACTTTCCAACAAATGGTAATACGTACTCCCTTTTAGATTTTGGAAAAACGTGATTTCTAAATACCACTCCTGGGTCCTCAGCACGGATAACGAGTGTTCCATAGGTGTCTTTAGGAACAGGGAGGGTAAAACGTTTTGTCGTGTGTGCTGGCAAAACATGCTCTGAACTAAGGAGTAATCTTCCAGCGTAATCTAGTACATCAAGCTCAGCGGTAAGGCTTGCTCCGGTAGAGTTATAAAACTCAGCGTCATTTTGTTGGTTGATAAAACTATTAAACTCAGACATCTGCTCCTCACCGGCAGAAGCAGCAAATGGCGCTGCATAGCCGTAGAGAAGTTTGTTTGTTTGTGGATCGAGGTTATAAAATAGCGTCAAGACACTGAGCTGCCCAGATGAGGTCGTTACCTGCGCCGAACCTATTGTGTCATTTGCTAAGTAACCATTGGCGCCGTTTTTATTAACGATAATATGTCTCGTGCCATAGGCTGGGACAGACACTGAAAGATTTCCAACTCGGACTCCGACCTGATCAAATATCTTTACCGCCGCACTTGCTGGTACTTCAGAGGCATTGGTCAGCTCAATCACACTCAGACCGTCTTTGGTTGAAACTCCACCGGTAATATTTACCGTGGTTGGCGGACGTGGTGGAATTACAAATGCCGTTAAGAAGTTTGAACAAGAGGCTCCTACACAATCATAGAAGTATCGTGTTGAAGTAAGATAGTATTCAGCAAAACTTGCATTGGGAAGCATTTGAGCAACAAATTGTGCTGTCCCTACGGCATCACGATTATCTGCTCCAACAAGACAGTCATGGCCTGCAAAATCTCGCCGTCCGCCGTTTGGAATATTCACAGCAATCGTATTTTGCAACTCTCCTTTATCATCGTAACAGTTCAACGTTCCCGTAAGATTATACCCATCATCCGGAGTTGCATCAGAGATCTGAATCCAGTTTGCAACCATTGAGTTTGGTGAGGTTCCAAGATGAAAGGTATTGAGTGGGACACTAAAGATTGCTGCCGTTTTTGGATTGGTAAAAGGATAATAGAGTGCAAAGTCGTACCCATTTTGACCTGGACGGGCATCTTCCTTATACAAAGTAATTCCACCAATCCATGCTCCACTCTCTGAGGCGTTTGTTGAAACACAGAGCGTGCCGTAACTATCCTTAACAAGACCAAGTTCGTTCGCGATAATATCTTTTTTCAAGAGCGGTGCGATAGTGGTGGTAACAGAACCTCGGAGCGTTCCAAGACTATCTCGGTACTCTACCTTTGCACGAAGCGAGGAGTTTTTTAGATTAATTATTGAGGCGATATTAATCTGTCCAAAGAATCCATTTACTCCTGCACAGGCTGCAGCATTCAGATCTTCATAGACACAATCAAGTCCTGGCGCACATGAACCATCAGCAAGGGTTGGACTCCCGGCTGCTGTGGTCACCGTAAGAGTTGCTCGACTACTTAAGACACTTCCTGAGGCGTTTGATACCCGCACCCGATACAAACCACCATCGGTTTTTTCAATCGAAGAAATAGTAAAGGTTTGTGAGGTCGCACCTGCGATAGGCACATCCGTTTGATTAATTTTCTTTAACCATTGGTAACTCAGCGGCCCCGTGCCACTGGCACTAACACTAAATGTCACATCTTCCCCAACAGGGATTCCCTGACTTTCTGGTTGCACCGTAATCAGCGGAGCGATCCCCGATCCCAAGGTAGCTAGAAAGTTTTGTCCCGTAACATTTGCGCCGTTGACAACAACTGGGTTACTGAAGTTACTTGGCACGATAGAGTAGCCTGCAAGAGTTGCGCTGAGCGTGTAACTCCCGTTTACGTTGCCGGTAATAACGTACTGACCACTTGAATTTGTCGTTCCACTTCGTGAGCCCAAGGAGACAACAACATTTGCAAGAGGCGAGGATCCAGACAACACTGTTCCACTAATGCTGTAAGTATTTGCTGTTGCAGAGAAGTTTTTACCACTAATATTAGCACTAGTAATCACAACGGGATTAGAAAAGCTTGCTGAGATCGTATAACCCGTTCGTGCAGCACTGAGGGTGTAGCTCCCTGCTGTAAGACCTGTAATCGTGTATGCCCCACTGGAATTGGTCGTTGCCGTCTTGCTGCCTGTACTGACCACCACATTTGAAAGACCTGCAGAACCGATAAGCACGGTTCCACTGATGCTATAATTAGCGGCTGCGGCAGCGAAATTCTTGTTTGTTGAATTTGCTCCGTTAATCGTTAACGGATTTGAAAAGTTACTTGGGGTAATACTATATCCTGAACGTGTCGCACTGAGGGTGTAGTTTCCATTAGGCACCCCGGTAATAGTGTATGCACCACTGGCATTGGTCGTTGCACTTCTCGTCCCATCACTCACCACAACACTTGATAACCCACTTGATCCAACAAGCACGGTGCCACTGATTGAATAGGTTTGTTGTTGCGTCGCAGTAAAATTCTTTCCGGTAACATTTGCGCCACTTACTACAACTGGGTTTGTAAAACCTGGTGAGATACTATATCCGCTTTTTGTCGCCGTGAGTGTATAACTTCCATTTGGAACACCAGTAATAGTATAAGCGCCACTGGCATTGGTCGTTGCACTTCTTGTTCCATCACTCACCACTACGTTTATAAGACCAGAACCACCTGAGAGCACCGTTCCACTAATTGAATAGGTCGCTCCTGAAATAACATTTGTTTTAAACTTCAAGCACATGTTTGGGTTTGAGGAACACTGACCCTGATTAATCTTGTATGAGGTGCCGTTTACGCCGTAGTGGCTATTATCTGTGGCAAATCCAGAAACGTATGGATTGGAATCAAAATCAATCTCTAGCTGCGATCCGGCAGCTCCAGCAGTAAAATAGACAACCGCCAATGGGAGCGGGGTGCCAAGACCAGCATCAATTAACACCTGAGTGGGAAACTGATGTCCAGAAAATGTGTCTGTAGAAACCTGTCCGGGGTTATCTATCCCAGGAACTGAATTTGTATAGCTGCTATCGTCGATGTCTCCGGTCACAAGCCAAGAATAGGCTGTCAACGTGCCGTTCGTAATCGCCATATCAAAGGTGATGTTGTTGACACCCTGGTTATTTGAATCAGTATCAGTGTCCTTTCCTGTAAGTTTTACTTTGTATTTTACTCCCGCTACGAGATTTGTTGTCAGCGGCAGATCAAAAGGACTGCTTGGATTTCCAGTATCAAGACCAAGGCCACTGACCTCGATTTTTACCGTAGTGGGCAGCGCAAAAGCTTCAGAAGAATAACCGCAGAACGAAAAGAAAACTGAAAATAGAGCGCTATACAAGCACAGAAGACCTGCCCGTAAAGACCTTAAAACAACTTCGCCAACGCCCATGTGTGTTCGAAAAAAACCAAACTAACGTAGTAAAAACCCTGCCATATTCTGCTACATTTAAATTGCATAATTCGTACCAACTCCGATAAGCTTCCCTAAAGCTTATGAGGAACTGGGAATCAGTTCCCAATATGCGGCATAGTTTTCTATTAAGAACCTTTTGGGCCTAAAAAGACTCAGAGATCTGCATATAATTCATAGTATGTGCGTTAAAAACGTTCTCTTTGGCCTTTAGATCCCTTTAAGGCAGTGGAGCCAGACATGACTCAAATCATCCTTACCACGTCTCTCCCAAAGCATAATGAACAGCTTTTCTCGCTTTCTATACGTTCTGACGCTGCTACCATGAGGTTTAAACTATGAAATACCAGATGAAAGTTTTTCTCCTTGCTTATATTCTTGAGGCAATTTTGACTCCATCCCCACACGTTCTTCTTGCAGAACCACAGACCTCACCCACTCCTCCCGATCACTCCGTAGAGCTCCTTCCGTTAACAGAACTTTTTTCACCCTTTATTGCGGATCCCAAAGAGTCACGATTTACAGCACAGTATTTTTATAACTTCACCGGGCTTGGCGGCTCCACAACAGCGGTAACCTCTGTGGGTGATTATTTCCCTCTCATTCAATGGAACTTTGAGGAAGCTCATGCTGCACAAGTTGGCATTGAAGGCTCTGTGTATGGGCTTTTTAATCGCCCCAATGGTGGATACGATCTCGTAAACACTGATTACTTCATTGCTTTTCCATTTATTTATCAAAGCAATGATTCTTCATATCGTCTTCGCCTCTCTCATCAAAGTTCACACCTTGGAGACGATCTCCTCCTTGACAATCCGGAGCAAGAACATATCGATCACACCTTTGAGGATCTTGAATTCACGGTTGCTCACCAGTGGGATTCAGTGCGGCTTTACGGTAGTGGTGGATTTGTTGTTCATAGTAAGGACGATATTCATCAACTCCATTTTCAAGGAGGAGCAGAATATCGAAAACCGCTAGGAGCAAACCTCCAACTCATACTTGCTGCCGATCTGCAAAGTTGGGAGGAGATGCACTGGAGACTTGATCAATCGTATCAAACTGGGATCGGTCTTAGAGGTCATTCACACCGTGAATTTCGGGCAATGATCGGATACTATAACGGCTCCTCACCGTATGGACAGTTCTATACGGATGATATTGAGTATTGGATGCTCGGTGTATCTGTCGATATTTAGATTCCCTACCAAGAATCCTTACCAATAATATTGAGCACCTCGAATGTGCATTCACCTCAAGAACTTGAGTAGGAGCGATCTCGCTCCGTATAATGGTTCTGTATAGTAGCTCTGTGTTCTCTTATCGAGCGTTGCGAGTAACGACGCTGCGGTTTGAACCCGAGATGAAGGGAAGGGAGGTTCTGATGAGGGAAGAGAATAAATATCGCCGGAAGTTACTTCAGTACGGGCAAGGAGGTGCTCGAGTAAGGAGTAATACACCAGATGCGAGCCAACAGCGGTTGAAGTTTCTCCTCCTCCAAGGGATTGTCGTTTTATGTCTCGGCCTTAGCGGCATACTTTGTGTATCATACGAATACTATCGACATAAAAACGGCACCCCTGCTCAATCGTGGGAGGAGATCTTTTCATCCGATGCCGATCAACTGGCAACGTGGCTTGAAAAAATACGTTCAAAACCACGTCGGTAGGCGGAAGGCAGCGAAGAGGCGAAAATTGTTCTTATCCTATTTTTTGTTTGGTTTAGCGCTTACTCGCTGCTCGCCACTCTGAGGGAATAGGAATTTCTTTTTGAATTGCTGATGGCACCTTATGGTGGCGGCCCAATACTAAACCCGCTCCATACCCGAAAAGTACCGATTCCGTTAATAAGTTGGATTGCCCGTGCGATATCCTCACCGAGGATAACTCCGTTTCGCTTCTGATCTAAAAAGTATTGCGGCGTAAGAGGTGCTGGGCTAAACGTGCCGTCATTAATAGCAAGCCAGCGATTGATATCATCACCCAATACCGCACCATTTTGGGTCAGATCCATCGGGAGAAGAGCTACCACTACTTTGTTTTCTGTATTTGATAGCGGATTTCCATTTACATCTACAACGTTTATAGCCGTCACTTGTGTCCAAGCACCAAGCGGGAGGCGAGGAGAGAAGCGCAGCGTATAAGGACCAGCGCCACTACCACTAACAAGGGTTACCGTTGGAGAAACAGCAGTAGCGAGATCCGCTGAGGAAGCGCTTACCTCAATGCTGTTTCTAAAATACTTTCTTTCAAAATTTGAAAGTGACAATATTCCTCCACCAACGTTTGTTACCGGAGAGGAGAAAGTAATGGAGATATCTTTTGTTCCCAAAAGAACACCGGTGGTAGCATCTCGGTCCTCCAGAGGATCAACGTAACCCGAAGGAGGAGAACTTCCTAAAATAGTTAATGGATTACCTAAACTGACCTGATGGTCACCAATATCTAAGTTGATATCGGTCATTGAGGCATTTTCAATCCGCAGTTGCCCACCGGGAAGAAAGGACTCAGTAAAGACAACATCATAAACTCCCGGGGCAAGGTGGACCGAAAAAGCGCCATTTCCAAATGTTACGCCACTAGCAACCGCAGTGCTTGAGCCATCGGGAAAAACATCGTATGACACATTCATTAATCCCTCGCGTAGAGGATCTCCCACATCTCGTGGCGTCCAACTTCCATCATCGTCTCGATCCGCATAGATCACCCCAAAAAGATAGACACGAGGAGTGCTCTGCGGTCGTCCAAAACATTGGGCGGAGAAGATAATGTTATCTGCCGGAGCAACGAGTCCTCCCCGTGGAGGAATAAAGGAGCGGGCTTCCACATAATACCCAAATCCGGTGAAATTTGCGCTTAACATATTGTTCCGATGCCCTGTGCTCTCCCACCATCCGCGATGACCCGAATCAATCCGTGCTCTATTAATTACGTATGGAGAGCCAGACCAACCCACTAAAATATTTTCACCAACGCTGTTCCAGGAAAAACCAACAAAATTCAAGCGATTTCCCGGTGAGACTCCGGTAAAACTTGGCGTGCCTGAAGCCGCGACTCCGGATGATTGGCCATTGAGCGTTTCATAGTGAGCAAAAGAATCTGGCACCTGTCCAGAACTGATGTTTCCCAGGTTATCGTGCATCCAAACCGTGTGGTTTCTTGCCGTCTCTCCTACTAACAGATCATAAGCAAGAGGAGACACCGGGACACGAGTATCTGTAACGGCTGATCCAATTCGGGCAGCTTCGCCTGCCGGATCTTGCCTTGCGCGATTAACAAGGCGCAACATATAAAGTTCCCAATCAGTTTCATTTCCACCAACAAGAACTGAACTTGCCATTCCTTCAGCAGGAGGATCTTCCGTACTTCCAATACCCACCTCACTGATCGGAGGGAGAAGCCTTGTCTCCTCAGCAACAGCTTTGATTGCCCCCTGAAGACAAAGAGAAAAGATCACAAATAAAAAAATTCTCGGCTTCATGGCTCTTATTAAAACTTAACGTCAAAACCCTACTCTACCTTTTCCCATCCTTGTCAGATGAAAACCGGTTGTGCTTTAACTTCTATCGTAAAGAATGAGAAAATTATGAAGAGAACACCCTGTCCCATGAAAAAATAGCATACTCTCTGGCATATATCCGCCGTGAAGGAACGCCTTCCGGAAACGAGTTCTTGTCGTAAGGGAAAATTAAAGAAAGTATTTGGATGAAAAAGAACCAAAACCGCAGAGAAAGTAGATCTCATATCTCCTACTTACATATAAATGGCAGCACATATTGGTCCTTACTTTTTGGAAATACATGGTTTCTACAGATGATACCAGGAGCACTTGAACGAACTACCAAGGTCCCATAGGTATTATCAGGCACAGAAAGGGTAACGCGCTGTGTGCTTCGTGCAAGTAAGCTTACCTGCGAGGTAGAAAGAAGTCTTCCGCTGTAGTCCAAGATATCTAAATGCGCTGACATTGTTTCCGAGGTGGAGTTGTAAAACTCAAAATCATTTTGTTGCTGGAGAAAGCTGTTAAACTCTGAAAGCTGCCGAGTAGCACCTATTCCCAAAAACGGCACGGCATAGGCATGAACAAGCTTATTGCCTTCCATTTTGTAAAAGAGCGAGAGAGCGCTGATCTTCCCTGACGATACCGTGATTCGAGCAGATCCCACACGATCATTTGCAAGATACCCATTCTCACCTGATTTATTAACAACGATATGACGGGTCGCAAATGGCGGAACCGTGAGTGGGGTAATTCCGGTTGTATTTCCGATACTATCAAAGACTCTCACCGATACACTTGCAGGCTCATCCAATGGATTGTTTAATTCAATGACACTAATTCCAAAGGTTGAAACTCCACCGGTAACCATCTCAGAGGTTGCTGGACGTGGTGGAATAACAAATGCTGAGAGAAAATGTGTTCCAGCGGCATCTTGGGTATCATGGAAATATCGTGAAGAGGTAATGTAATACTCTGCATAGCTTCCGTTTGGTAATGGACGAACTACAAATTGAGCGGTTCCGATGGCATCATCATTATCACTACCTGCAAGACATTCATGTCCAGAGAAGTCGCGCCGTCCACCATTTGGAATATTTACATCATAAGAGCGAAGAATCGATCCACTGTTGTTGTAACAATCAATTCTCCCACGTAAGCTATATCCATCATTTGGAGTTGCATCAGAAACTTGAATCCAGTTTGCAACGATCGATGATGGTTTTGTTCCAATATGGAAGGTGTTTAAGGGGATCGTAAAGTTCTCAGCCGTTTGTGGGTTTCTAAACGGATAGTAGAGCGCATAATCATTTCCAGCTTGACCAGGACGAGCGTTCTCTTTGTAAATGGTAACACCTCCCATCCAAGCACCAGCATCAGCCGCATTGGTTTCGACACAGACCGTTCCATAACTATTTGCAACCATACCAAGTTCGTTGGCGATAATGTCCTTTTTTAAGAGCGGTGCAATCGAGGTATTTACAGTTCCTCGGATCTGTCCTGAAGAATCTCGATAGGTAACCTTCGCTCCCAAGGTTGTAGACTTGAGATTAATGATAGAAGCGATATTAATCTGCTCAAAGAATCCATTTACCCCAGCGCACGCGGTTGGGTTCAGAGCTTCATGTAAGCAATCGACCCCTGCGATACAGGATCCATCGGTAAGCATCCTATCTCCTGGTGGTCTTACTACCGTCAGAACTGCGTAGTTACTCATTACACTTCCAAGCGCATTTTGCACACGCACACGATACTTTCCTGCATCTTTCTTTTCAACCGCATTGATTGTAAAACTGTTTGAAGTCTCTCCAGCGATCTGCACGTCACTGCTACCTTTTCGTTTATACCACTGATAACTCATCGGAGCGCTTCCCGTTGCCGTTACGCTCAGCGTAACCCCGAGATCTTCACCAGCGCTTTGACTCTGTGGTTGACCAGTAATCATTGGAGCGGAGGTTGCTTGTGCAGTAAAGTTTTTACCAGAGACATTTATTCCATTAACCGCTACTGGATTTGCAAAGCCAAGTGGTGTGATGTCATACCCAGAGAGTCTTGCTGTCAGTGTGTAGCTGCCATTTGGAACTCCAAGAATAGTGTAGCCACCGCTTGCGTTTGTAGTCACCGTTCGAAAACCATCCGTGACAGTAACACCCGAAAGCCCGGTTGTTCCGACAAACACATTTCCCATTATGGCGTAAGCAGATTGTGTAGCGATAAAATGCTTACTATTTACTGGAGCTCCGTTAACAATGACCGGATTAACAAACGTGCTTGGTTGAATCGTGTACCCAGCAAGCGTTGCCGTAAGTGTATAGGAACCGTTTGGAACGTTGGTTAAAACATAGATTCCCATAGAGCTCGTAATCGCACTTCTGGTTCCATCACTTACTGTTACTCCTCCAAGCCCGACGGTCCCAAAGGTAACAAGTCCAGCGATCGTATAGGTTGGTTGATTAACCGTAAGAGAAGCATTAAAACTCGTAACACTTCCTCCTGCGTTACTCACCGTTACGCTATAATTTCCAGCGTGTGAGATCTGCACAGAAGCAATCGAGTATGTTGATGCTGTAGCACCAGAGATATTTGTCCCATTTTTCTTCCACTGATAACTCAGCGGTGCTGTTCCTGACGCAACCACACTAAACGCTGCAGATTGACCGGTATTAACGGTGAGACTTTGTGGTTGTTGGGTGATCGTGGGGGCGATCGGTGCGGGATTTACCGTAAGCGTTGCGCCACTGCTTGTTATGCTTCCTGCTGAGTTACTTACAACAACGGTGTAACTTGCTGCGTCTGCTGCTTGGGCATTGGCAATAGTAAACGTTGCTGTGGTTGCACCTGAAATATTGACTCCCGCTTTTTTCCACTGATAGCTAAGAGGGGCTGTACCAGAGGCAGAAACGGAGAAACTTGCCGGTTGACCCGCGGTAACCGTAAGGCTTTGTGGTTGCTGAGTAATAGTTGGCGCCACCGCGGCAGGATTTACCGTCAGCGTTGCCGCATTACTAAGAGTGCTTCCGGCTACGTTTGAGACGGCCACTGTGTAGCTTGCAGCATTGGCGGCTTGAGCATTGGCAATAGTGTACGTTGCTGAGGTCGCACCACTAATGTTTACACCATTTTTCTTCCATTGATAGCTAAGAGGTGCTGTGCCGCTTGCCACTACGGTGAAGGAAGCTGATTGTCCTGCCACGACGACAAGGCTTTGTGGTTGTTGGGTAATCGTTGGAGCTACTGAAGCAGGGTTCACGGTTAGTAGCGCCGTATCACTTATTACCGTTCCCACAACGTTACTTACGGCAACAGTGTAATTAGCAGCATCAACACTTTGGGCACTTGCAATGCTGTAAGTAGCCGCAGTTGCCCCAGAGATATTTGTACCATTCTTCTTCCACTGATAACTCAGCGGAGCAGTGCCAGAGGCTACCACACTAAATGAAGCTTGATTTCCAGCTACAACCGTAATTGGTTGGGGTTGTTGGGTAATTGTTGGTGCAATATTAACAGTGAGCGTTACGGCGTTACTTGTTGCACTACCAGCAGAGTTGCTCACCGCCACGGTATAACTTGCTGCATCTGCACTTTGAGCATGAGCAATGGTGAATGTTGCCGCAGTTGCTCCGGAGATGTTCACTCCGCCTTTTTTCCATTGATAACTCAACGGCGCAGTGCCACTTGCAGATACTGTAAAGGATGCTGATTGACCAAGATTTACAACAAGACTCTGTGGCTGCTGGGTAATGGCTGGCGCAACTGCTGCAGGATTTACGGTAAGTGTTGCGGCATTACTGGTTACATTCCCCGCAACGTTACTTACCACAACGGTATAACTTGCTGCATCTGCGGCTTGAGCGTTTGGAATGTTGAATGTTGCTCCCGTTGCTCCAGAGATATTCACTCCGCCTTTCTTCCACTGATAACTTAATGGTGCGGCGCCACTAGCGATAACGCTAAATGAAGCTGCTTGACCTGCGATTACGGAGAGACTTTGTGGTTGTTGGGTAATGGCTGGAGGAACGTTAACCACAAGAGTTGCTTGGTTACTTGTTACGTTTCCAGCGATATTACTCACGCTTACCGTGTAGCTTGCTGCATCTGCTGATTGTGCACTTGGAATATTATAACTTGCAGCCGTTGCTCCAGAAATATTTGTACCATTTTTCTTCCACTGATAACTCAGTGGCGCTGTACCACTAGCAACCACACTAAAGGTTGCTGACTGCCCCACATTTACGGTGAGTCCTTGAGGTTGTTGGGTAATAGAAGGCACCACGTTCAGGAATAACGTTGCCGTGTTACTTGTCGAGCTCCCCGCAGAGTTACTCACTACCACGGTGTAATTTGCAGCATCACTACTTTGAGCGCTCGCAATAGTATACGTTGCCGATGTTCCTCCAGAGATATTTACACCACCTTTCTTCCACTGATAACTCAACGGCGCGGTTCCGCTCGCCACTACAGTGAACGAAGCTGACTGACCAGGGTTGACCGTAATGGTTTGTGGCTGCTGGGTAATCACTGGGGCAACTGCGGCAGGATTTACGGTAAGCGCTGCAGCATTACTGGTAACATTGCCAGCAACGTTACTTACCACAACGGTATAACTTGCGGCATCTGTCGCCTGAGCGTTTGCAATGTTGAACGTTGCTGCTGTCGCTCCAGAGATATTGACTCCGCCCTTCTTCCACTGGTAACTGAGCGGAGCGGTGCCACTGGCAACAACGCTAAATGAAGCTGGTTGACCAGCAATGACCGAGAGACTTTGTGGCTGAGTAGTAATTGCTGGTGAAACGTTTACTGTAAGTGTGGCAGCATTGCTTGTCACACTGCCAGCAACGTTACTTACAAGAACGGTATAACTTGCTGCATCGCCACTTTGAGCACTTGCAATAGTAAATGTTGCCGCTGTTGCTCCGGAGATATTTGTTCCATTTTTCTTCCATTGATAGCTCAGTGGCGCCGTACCACTAGCGGCTACGGTGAAAGAAGCTGCTTGGCCAGGATTGAGCACGAGACTCTGTGGCTGCTGAGTAATGGCTGGTGCAACTGCTGCAGGATTTACGGTAAGCGTTGCCGCGTTACTGGTTACACTCCCCGCCACGTTACTTACCACAACGGTATAACTTGCTGCATCTGCGGCTTGAGCGTTTGCGATGTTGAACGTCGCTGCGGTTGCTCCAGAGATATTGACTCCGCCCTTCTTCCACTGATAGCTGAGCGGTGCGGTGCCACTCGCAACAACACTAAATGAAGCTGACTGGCCTGCTGTTACCGAAAGATTTTGTGGCTGCGTAGTAATTGCAGGTGAGATATTTACAACAAGAGTTGCTTGATTACTTGTTACGTTTCCAGCGATGTTACTCACGGTTACCGTGTAGTTTGCTGCATCTGCTGATTGCACACTTGGAATGTTATAACTTGCAGCGGTCGCTCCAGAGATATTTGTGCCATTTTTCTTCCACTGATAGCTCAGCGGCGCTGTCCCACTGGCAACAACGCTAAACGTTGCTGATTGACCTGCGTTTAATGTGAGCCCTTGAGGTTGTTGGGCAATTGAAGGAGCAACATTTAAGGTTAAGGTTGCTGCATTACTGGTTACACTTCCTGCAACGTTACTTACGAAAACGGTATAGCTTGCTGCATCTGCTGCCTGAGCACTCGCAATAGTAAATGTAGCCGAGGTTGCTCCAGAGATATTAACCCCACCTTTTTTCCATTGATAACTGAGCGGTGCTGTTCCACTGGCTCCCACAGTGAAAGAAGCTAACTGACCTGCATTGACCGCAAGACTTTGCGGTTGTTGAGTAATGGCTGGGGCAACTGGTGCCGCATTTACGGTAAGCATTGCGGCATTACTGGTTACATTTCCTACAACGTTACTGACCACAACGGTATAACTTGCTGCATCTGCCGCCTGAGCGTTTGCAATGCTGAACGTTGCTGCCGTCGCTCCAGAGATGTTCACTCCGCCCTTTTTCCACTGATAGCTGAGCGGTGCGGTGCCGCTGGCGACAACACTAAATGAAGCTGGTTGACCTGCTGTCACCGAGAGACTTTGTGGCTGAGTAGTAATTGCTGGCGAAACGTTTACTGTAAGTGTGGCAGCATTACTTGTCACACTTCCGGCAACGTTTGAAACTGTCACCGTGTAGGATGCAGCATCTGCTGCTTGAGCGCTGGCGATAGTATATGTTGCCGATGTTCCTCCAGAGATATTTACTCCACCCTTCTTCCACTGATAACTGAGCGGTGCGGTCCCACTGGCAACAACGCTAAACGATGCTGCCTGGCCTGCATTGACTGTAAGATTCTGTGGCTGCGTAGAGATCGTTGGAGAGATATTGACGGTAAGAGTAGCTGCGCTACTCGTTACATTTCCTGCAGAGTTACTTACGAGGACGGTGTAACTAGCGGCATCTCCCGATTGAGCACTTGCAATGGTAAAGGTTGCCGAGGTTGCACCGGAGATGTTTACTCCGCCTTTCTTCCACTGATAACTTAATGGGGCAGTGCCACTTGCAGTTACACTAAATGAGGCAGCTTGTCCTGAGTTTACCGTGAGATTTTGTGGTTGTTGAGTAATCGTAGGTGCTACAACTGCTGGATTGACTGTCAGGGTGGCTGCAGTACTGGTTGCATTTCCGGCCATGTTACTCACCACCACAGTGTAACTTGCTGCATCTGCCGCTTGAGCGTTTGCAATGGTAAAGGTCGCCGAAGTTGCACCGGAGATGTTTACTCCGCCTTTCTTCCACTGATAACTTAGTGGCGCAGTCCCACTTGTTGTCACACTAAACGACGCAGGCTGTCCTGCCGTTACAACCAAACTCTGTGGTTGAGAGGTAATGGTTGGTGATACGTTTACTGTAAGAGTTGCAGCACTGCTCGTAACACTTCCTGCGGAGTTACTTACACTGACGGTATAACTGCCAGCATGAGAACTTTGAGCATTGGTGATACTGTAGGTAGCTGATGTTGCCCCAGAGATATTCAC
Organism: uncultured Bdellovibrionales bacterium; assembly: GCA_964505555.1. Lineage (GTDB taxonomy): Bacteria > Bdellovibrionota_C > UBA2361 > SZUA-149 > CAZDIO01 > CAZDIO01. The sequence goes on along the minus strand of CAZDIO010000169.1, from coordinate 4,169 downwards.
TCCGCCTTTCTTCCACTGGTAACTCAGCGGCGCCGTTCCACTGGCAACGACACTAAATGAAGCATTCTGTCCAGCGTTTATTGTTGCACTCTGCGGAGGTGTCGTGATCGTAGGAGCAACGGCAGCAGCATTAACGGTGAGTGTTGCACCATTACTGGTAGCACTTCCAGCACTATTTGAAACAACACATCGAAACACACTCCCTGAATCAGCTGTTGTTGTTGAGGGCGTGGTATAGCTACTACTTGTTGCCCCTGAAATATTTGTTCCGTTTTTTTGCCACTGATAACTCAGAGGAGCTGTTCCTGATGCAGAAACGCTAAACGTTGCTGTCGCCGGAGCAGTGACTGTTTGGTTTGCAGGCTGAGTGGTAATTGAAGGCGCCGTGCCTGCGGATCCAACGTTTGTTTGAAACTTTAAGCAATTGACCCCACATACCGCTCCACCACCGTTGATACCGTACGAGGTTCCATTTACTCCGTAATGACTATTGTCTGTTGCAAAACCAGAGACATAGGGATTTGAGTCAAAATTAAGAATAACCGGAGACCCGGCAGCACCTGCGGTAAAGTATGCAACCCCAAGCTGAAGTGGTGTGGCAAACCCGGCGTTGATGAGTGCCTGTGTAGGAAACGAGTGTCCACTAAATGTGTCTGTTGAAACCTGACCTGGATTATCTACTCCAGGTATGGAATTGGTTAAATTGTTATCATCGATATCGCCGGTGACCAGCCAACTAAAACTTGTCAGCGTCCCGTTCGTAATCGCTAAATCAAAGGTAATATTGTTTACTGGCTGATTGTTTGTATCGGCATCGTTATCTCTTCCCGTCAGAAGCACCTTGTAGGTTTGTCCAGGAGTAAGCGTTGTGTTTAAGGGAAGATTAAATGGAGAGGAAGGATTCCCATCATTAACACCCAGACCAGCAATTTCGATCTGCACCGTGCTCGGTGATGCATACGCTTGTGGCGCAGCAGCCAAAAGGAAAAACGTTGTGAGCGCTAAACTCTTAGTGAGAAAAAGCGTGCACGCGACTATGTATCGTCTGACAACACTCATGAAATCCTATGAAAAACCAAATCAACGTAGTTAAGTCCGCTACCCTTGCGGATCCTTTCTGCACACACCGTGCCAATCAACGGAGAAGGATTTCAAATTGCAGGAACTAAACAATTAGTTCCCATTATTCCGGCTTAAGAAGAAAAGAAACCTCTAAGGGATACTATTCCGCACATATTTCATAGCGATGAGAGCAACAGAGAATTAGATCTTGCAGATACAGCGAGGAGGAACCTCGGACATCGTCTATGGTAGGTTTTTCTCCTAGAAAATCACTTCAAAAGAGCGATCTTTGTCACTGAAGAAGATCGGTGATAGAGCGGGTTATTTCAATCGCTCCATCTGCACTTTGATGATTCACACGGGGGAGCTGAAGAAGTGCGGAGATCCGATCTACATTGGTAAGTTCATCTTCACGAAAGGTTATCCCTTGCATTTTCGCGTTAATGAAGCGTGCTAATACTTCAGACTCTGGAAAACGCTCACGGAGGATATACCCAAAAGGAACTCCGGCAGCAAACACCTCAGCAAGGGTGCTATAACCCACCTTTCCGATCACCGCATCGGAGGCATTAACCAAATCCGGATGAAAAAACTCTGAAGAATATGGTAACAAAATTCGATTCTGATCGATTTTTAACGTTTGACTCCCCCCTGGAAGAAGAAAGCTCATCTGTGGATGATCAGGAAGTTCGTGGGCAAGAATTGAATCTTTCTTTACACCACCCATCGTTATCAAAACGAGTTTTGTCTGCTCATTAACACCAAGTTTTTTTCGAATCACCGCTCGTGGAGTTCGAATTTTGCGACTTACTGGCGAGCTCACATATGCTCCTTTTTTTGGAGCACAGACAGGTGTCGTTTGAATATGAAAGTTCGCAAGCTCAAATATCGCGCTTAATTCCTTTGCAATATGAAGGAATCGAGAATCGTACTGCTCATATCCCTCATAAATCCAGTCCCAAGTGAAATTTTCAATAAGCACCGAAGGAATCCCAGCTACTTTTGCTGCCAATATTCCTAACGGTGCAATATCACAAAGCACAAGCTGCACCTCGGACTCTCTTAACAACGTAGATATCTTTTTGAGTTTCTCCTCTGCAATTGGATAAAAAGAATCTAAGAGCAGCAGGGATGCTTCAAGATCTTCAACCAATGCGGAACGTTGAACCATCCCGACATCAGTAACCAGAGAATGGTAGGTAAACTGAGCGGTAAGCGACTGTTGAAAGAACCACTCCGGCACCGTGGTAAAGATCTCAAAAAAGGTGTCCGGGTGTGTTTTACTAATCTCATCAATAACGGCAGCAGCACGCGCAGCATGGCCAAAGCCGTGGGGAGTTATAAAATAGGCAATAGGAATTGATCTTTTCATTCTTTCCTCTTTCTTTTCACACAAAAAACCATCCGGAACCACCAAATCTTAGAAGATTAAGCTTTTGCCCGTTATCGCATTCTTTTATTGCCTTAGTTTATAAAACGAAATAATTGTCGTTTCTATGGTATCGACGCACAGTATCTCTGCGGTATTTCCTTGCTACAACGATGGAGGCACAATTGCGAGTGTTGTACTTACCGCAGTGCTTACTGTTAGAAACCTCACCTCAAACTACGAAATAATTGTAGTCGACGATGGAAGTACTGACACAAGTAGAGAGATACTCGCTTTTCTAGAACAAACGATTCCCTCTCTGCGTGTTATCTACCATGAAAAAAATCTTGGCTATGGAGCAGCACTTCGAAGTGGATTTCAAGCGGCAACAAAAGAGCTCATCTTTTATACGGATGGAGATGCTCAGTATGACATTCGGGAGCTTGAAAAACTCTATTGCGCCTTGACACCAAACGTTGACATCGCTCAAGGGTATAAAATAAAACGGCATGACCCCCTGCACCGCATCTGCGTTGGGTGGCTCTATCAGCACCTAATGCGAAGCCTTTTTAAATTGAAAATCTCTGATGTCGATTGTGATTTTCGCTTAATGAGAAAAAAGATCTTTGACGTAATATCGCTTACACACAACAGTGGTGTGATCTGTGTAGAAATGGTTAAAAAAATTCAAGAAGCTGGATTTCAGTTTACTGAAGTTCCGGTGAACCATTTTTTTAGGGCCTACGGGAAGAGTCAATTCTTTAATTTTCGTAGATTACTTCGTGTGCTCTGGGATCTCCTTTTTCTCTGGCATGAACTGGTTTGGAAAGCACACAAACTCAAGTCTCGTTCAGTCTCATCAGAAAAGACCTCTCACTTCTAATGGAGCATTCCGAATACCAACGAATCTTTGAAAATGAAGACACTCATTGGTGGTATCGCGGTTTAAAAGATATCGTCATGAAGTTCCTTCCCAAGGAGGGAAAAACGTTTAATCTTCTTGATGCTGGATGTGGAACGGGAGGGTTTCTTGCTTCTCTTTTTAACACAAAATACTCTGGAGAGTTTACTGGGATAGATTTTTCGAAACAAGCGCTGTTTTTTTCAAAAGCACGTGGCCTTTCTAATCTTTCTCAAGGAGATGTGTGCTCCCTTCCCTACCCCGATAACCTTTTTGATGTTGTTACCTCTCTCGATGTTCTCTACTGTAACGAGGTGGGAAACGATTTGCAGGCGCTTTCAGAATTTTATCGGGTGCTAAAGCCAAATGGCGTGCTTATTCTTAACTTACCAGCATATGAATGGTTAAGAAGTGATCACGACCAGGTAATTCACACAAGACATCGGTATACTGTTTCAGAAGTTCATAAAAAACTTCATCACGCTCATTTTGTAATCTCTTATCTAACCTACCGCTCATTCCTGCCTTTTCCATTGATCGCTGGGAAAAGAGTGCTTCAAAAGATCTCTCGCTCGACAGGACTGACAAAAACAAAATCCGTAAACTCCGATGTATCTCCAGAGCACCCCTTACTAAACAAAGCGCTCCGGACCCTCCTTGCCCTTGAAAATAAGCTTATTCCTACAATAACGTTTCCTTTTGGTTCTTCAGTTTTTTCTGTTTCCAAAAAGAAACCCTAAGAGGGGAAGATTCTAGATCTATTTCATTTTAGATGTACCTGTCGTTGCGAGCGGAGCGAAGCAATCTCGAAGCTGCTAAAGCGATTCAAGATTGCTT
>CAZDIO010000168.1:0-2054 GCA_964505555.1 uncultured Bdellovibrionales bacterium | reverse complement strand
CAAACGCTTTTTCAACAAAAGCGTCCAATAAGGCTGGGCCACCAGCTTCGGCAGATTGGTATGCAAATCCATAGTTTTGGAAGCTCTTTGCAACTCCCGCTACGATACGACCGCGGTGGGCACAGAGTCGCCGAACCTCGTACTGGTAACTGCGAAAGATCTCCGGGTTTACAAAGGGCCGTTTGTCATTAGGAGCTCGAAGAGATAAAACCCCTTCCGATCCCGTGTTACAAGAAAGACGCCTCGCAAGCCCTTTGACGAGAAGCTGATTTGCAGCGTCTGTCGGGGCCGAGATAGCTTTGCGACAGCTTCCATTGTTTTGATCTAGTGCCGCCGAGAACCGCCTCAACACCTCCGATTCTAGAACGAATGGTGCTGGCAAGACCTCAGGCAACGGGAGTCCCATCGCTATATTCAAAAGACGGAACCCACCAATACCCGCCACAAGCAATCCTTCCGCCGTAAACAGAGCGTCACTAATACGGGCGAGATTGATCGGTGATTTTGTCGTCTCCCAACAAGGCCACTCGCCGTTTCTGCCGGTGAGCCATGCGATATTAACCGCTGGCATCTTCCCATACCCTGCTGGTCCCTGAATCTCACTGAATTGTCCCATCGCAATAAGAGTGTTTCCTAATGGCAGCATCTTTGAAACTGATCCGTTAAACTTTCCTGGAAATGTCCTGGGAAATGTTTGATCCATGATAGGAACTCCTTAAAAAGAGCCAACCTTCAACCGCACCAAGTGCGCCATCACGCCTCTGTCACAACATTAGGCGTAATGGCGCACTGAGGGGTTTACAGAGAACTCATTGAAGATAAAAGTAAAAAACCTCGAAATAGTTCATCGCCGTCTCTCACTTCTACTACAGCGAAAGACGGCGTGATAAAGCCTTCTACCCAAAATCCAAGCAGATTCTTAGCGACACACTTACTCTGGAGTATTAAGGAGTTGTTGAGGATTTTTTTGATTTTCTGCCCCAGCAACCTTTACAGCTGCCAGAGCGTTTCCTTACGATCACGCCTCAGGCACGCTGAAAAACGTGATGATGATGAACTCTCGTAATGGAAATAGAAGTGTAATACATAAGGGTTTTCTATCATTATCGGTGTAAAAAGTCAATTCGCGCTTTGAGAAATGTCTCTCCGGTAAAAGTTAGAGTTGTGCATCAGCGAAGGATAATGGGGATGATTACCTATTTCGTTTTCAATAATAGCTATCCGGGCCCATTCATTCGGAAAATTTCACAGAATGATTCAATTTGTGCTAATCCATGTAACCGGAAAAGAAAAATTCTTTTCTGTAACAGTCAAACTCGGAGAATCAGATCATGAATGGTGAGAAAGTAAAAACGTTTATGCAGCTTGGTGGTCAACGTATCGGTGAGTTCTGTGACGACACTGACGAGGAGCGACGAAAACTTGGTGCGCAATTGCTGCTTTCTGAAGTTCTCGAGTATGTGATTTATGGCCTCGGGGTTACTCCAAAATTTCAAGGTGTCACTATCACCGAACCAGATGCGCTACAATACGAGGTCGTAAGGCCAGCACCTGATAAAGAGCAGATGCTTGATGGGTTGTCTGATGTTGCCTACACGATGTATTGGAACGCCCTTGCCTTTGGGCTCCCTCTTGAAGATACATTTGATGCAGTCTGTGACAATAATCTAGAGAAATTCGTTCTCCTTGAAAACTGGAGCGATACCGAACGTGAACTTTCAGAATCGGAATGGGATTGCGGAAAAGGCGTCTCTTGGCCAACAGAAGTGGCACGAGTTCAAGTCATTAACATTCAAGATAAACACTATGCAGTTGGAAAAGACGCCCGAGGCAAAGTACGAAAACCGGCACACTTTCGTCCCGTAGATCTCTCTTCTTATGTGGAACTTATTCCATAAAGGGAGGACTTCCGACCCGAATGGCATTAAGATAAGAAGTATTTTAACACAGAGTTTCACGGAGTCTCACAGAGTGAAGAAAAAAAGTTAATGAATTTAACTCTGTGGAACTCCGTGAAACTCTGTGTTATTCAAAAAAGGCTCGATAAACGCTTA
>CAZDIO010000167.1:0-7416 GCA_964505555.1 uncultured Bdellovibrionales bacterium | reverse complement strand
TTTAAGCTTAATTAACCCGCTTCAGGTAGGTGCGCAGGCGTATGAGAGCTCGGGAGCGGATTTGGGAGGCTCGAGATTCTGTTACTCCGATAATCTCGCCGATCTCTTTTAAGTTGAGCTCTTCATAGAAATAAAGGGTGATAACGAGTCGTTCTTTCTCCGGTAGACGATCAAGGGCGCGGGCGATAATCTCTACCCGTTCATTATCAAGGAGCTTATTGAGTGGATCTGGACGAACACTGGGGAGCCATTCTTCGGCTTGAAATCGTTCCTCGCCATGCCCAAATCCAAGCTCTTCAAAGCTCAGCATAACAACGCCACTTACCTCACTGAGCATCTTCTGGAGCTCTTCAATTGAGATTCCAAGCGCTTTTGCAACTTCCTCATCCTCTGCGGGTCTTCCAAGCTCTTGTTCTAGTCGTTGATAGGCAGCTTCAAGTTTATGCGCTTTGTGACGAAGTGACCGGGGAGCCCAATCTTGTGATCGAAAACTATCAAGTATCGCCCCCCGAATTCTAAACTGGGCGTAGGTAGAGAAGTTTGTTTCGTGTCTGGGATCGTATTTTTCTAAAGCATCAACGAGTCCAATGATTCCGGAGTTTAACATCTCCTTTACATCGACCTCTGAGGGGAGTCTTCCCGCCAATCGGTGAACGACGCGCTTTACAAGGGGAAGGAAGCTGCGAATCAATTCCTCGCGCTCAGCCTCACCAATGCTTCGGTACGTTTCGGCAGTAACCTGTTTTTGCTTTTTCACGCAGTATTCCCAAAAAAACCAGTTACGCTTAGGATGCAGCGACAACGAAAAACGACGGTTAAAAAGCTAAGCGAAACGCTAAGATATTGTAATTATTGAGCTAGCTGCCCTTATCCAGGCTGCTTTTTTTCACCCTCTTCTACACTTCCCCACAATAAGAAGCAGGTAATACTCACCTTTCCGATAATCATTAATACGCTGATGACTATTATACATCGAAGGAGCATCGCCAAGGTTGGAATTCCTGCCATTGCTCCAGCAATAATCGTAACCATGAGATTGAGCATGATAATAATGCTCCAGTAATGGTTAAACCTTTGTAGCTTTAATTTCCTTGATACCTTACTTGTTGCCATCGTCGCTCTTGTTAATTTCTCTCAATGAGATCTTTAAAAAATAGTTGTAATCCACCATTGGCTTTTTTTGTTGGAGGAAGATCTGAAATTCTTCTTGCCACGGAGGTGATATCCCAACTCGTACGTGAACCAGGAAAGAGCTGGAGAAAAGGTTTCTGAGATACAATTGCTTGAGAGACGCTAGAATCGTCAGAAACCGATCCCAAATACGTAAGCCGCACAGTGAGGAAGCGATCAGTTGCTTTCATTAATTGAGAAAAAACATTTTTTCCATCTACTCCGCTTGGGGTGCGGTTTGCGACAACATAAAAATTGTTCACTCCGCACTGTGTTGCAAGAACTTTTATGAGTGCATAAGCATCGGTGAGAGAGGTGGGCTCTTCATCAATGACCACAAGAACATCGTGAGCGACTGTATTAAAATAGAGAACATTATCTCCAATTCCCGCCGCAGTATCGATCAGCACGTAATCATAGTGAGATTTTAAGGTTTCAGCAGCACTGATCAATTGCAATTGTTCGCCATCAGTGAGTTTTGTCATGGAGTGAATTCCTGAAGAAGCGGGAAGAACATCAAGTCCACAAGGAAGCGAGACGATCACATCAGCAAGTGACGCTCTTCCTTGGAAGACATCATGAAGTGTGTTTTTTGTTTCAAAGCCAAGCATCACGTGAATATTTGCAAGTCCTAGGTCAGCATCAAGAAGAAGAACTTTATTTCCTGACTTAACCAATGACAGGCCGAGGTTAATGGTAAGTAATGTTTTTCCAACACCACCTTTGCCGCTGGTAAGAGAGATAACTCGAGTTGAACGTTCTTCCATTTTACGCGTAGGTTTTTTTATACGGTGTTGAATCTGCTCGATATTATTTTGAGTGCCTTCAGTGCTGATCATTGGTTCCTTTGTTGTATAAGATGATCTGTATGTCTCGATTTGTTCTTGTTAAATAAAACCTTTTACTTCATCTCCCTTGCTATGCTCATCCTTCTTCCACCGTCAGCACCCCAAGGGATTGCACCTTGGTGCTTGGTCCAATCTCCTGATGTGACAAGATGACAAAACCTGGGATAAATCGTTCTGTGAATGAAAAGAGCGCTGAGCGAAGTGTTGTTGGTGCAAGGAGTATTGGAGTTGCTCCTACCTGTGCAAATTTCTCAGCAAAAAAGCGTAATCTGGAAATAAGGCGTTGGGCAAGCTTTGGCTCAACTGCCAAGTAAGAACCGACTTCGGAAACTTGCAGCGCATCGGCAAGTGCGCGCTCAAGTGAGGGAGCAAGGCTGACGAGACTAAGAATGGATTTGTCATTAACATGTTTTGCCGTTATTGCTCGAGAGAGTGCTCGACGACAGTGTTCAATGAGGCGATCGGCAGCCTTTACCGAAGGTGCCCAATCGGCAAGGGTTTCAAGGATCGTTCTTAGATCTCTGATACTCACCCCTTCTCGCAGTAATCCACAGAGCACCTGTTGAACGGTGCTCAGTGAGAGCATAGCGGGAACCACTTCTTCGACAACTTTTGGATTTGTGCGTGCAAGATTATCTAAAAGCAGTTGCACTTCTTGTCGTCCCAGGATCTCATGCGCCTGATTTTTTATAACCTCAGTAAGATGTGTAGTAATCACCGTCGCCGGATCAACGACCGTATATCCAGCAAACTGCGCACGCTCCTTGTCCCCTTCTTGGATCCAGAGAGCATCAAGACCAAAAGCAGGCTCCTTCGTAGGGATGCCGGGGATCTTTGCATCCACACCACCAGGATCCATCGCTAAGAAGTAATGAGGTTTTACAAGTCCACCAGCAATCTCAACTCCTTTTAAGAGCAGCCGGTACTGACTTGGTTCAAGACGAACGTTATCTCGAATATGAATTGGAGGGACAACAATTCCAAGATCCAGGGCAAATTGTCTTCGAAGTGCACGAATACGATCGATGAGATCGCCACCACTTCCCACATCGACCATTGGCACGAGTTCATATCCAACTTCGAGCTCAAGAAGGTCGATACCAAGAAGTCTCTGAGCCTCTTCGGTGCTTCCTGGAGTTGGGCCAGTGGGAGTTTCTTTTTTGGTGATTTTTTCCTTTGTGCTTTCGTTCCCACCTGTTGGCTGTGCTTGAAGGGCTAACATTCCCGTGGCAAGAGCAAGTGCCATGAAAGGAAAAAATGGCAAACCAGGCACGATAGCAAACAGAGCGCTTACGCCCGAGGAGAGCACGAGAGGTTTTCGATATTTTGTAAGTTGTTGACTTACTTCCGTGCCGAGATCTTCGCCAGAGGCAGCCCGGGCAACGATGATACCAGCAGAAGTTGCTACAATCAGTGCGGGGATCTGGGCGACAAGTCCATCACCGACGGTAAGCAACGTGTACACCTCTGCTGCTTTTCTCCATGGAAGACCTTTCATGAAGATTCCTAAAAATAAACCGCCAAAGATATTAATAAAGGTGATAATCAACCCGGCAACGGCATCTCCACGGACGAATTTGGAAGCTCCGTCCATGGCTCCATAGAACTCGGCCTCACGGGTGAGATCTTTTCGTCTCGTCTTTGCTTCCTCCTCATTAATAAGTCCACTATTGAGATCGGAATCGATCGCCATTTGCTTTCCAGGAAGAGCATCCAAGGTAAATCGAGCGGCGACTTCAGCGATTCGGGTTGAACCTTTTGTAATTACGCTGAAGTTAATGATCATGATGATCACAAAGGCGATCACACCGACGATAAAGTTTCCTCCAAGTACAAATGTTCCGAAGGCTTGAATCACACTCCCAGCAGCGTCGAGTCCTTGATCACCATAAAGCAAGATCAGTCGTGTCGAGGTAATGTTCAGTGCTAGACGAAGAAGTGTTGTCAGGAGCAATAGTGCTGGATACGAAGAAAAATCAAGTGGTCGCGAGAGATACAGAGAAACAAAGAGCACAACGAGTGAGAGGGTGATGTTAAATGAGAGTAAGATGTCAAGTACCCATGAAGGTACCGGGATGACCATGATCACCACGACACCGATCAACATCACTGGGACGATCAAGGAAGTAATTGCTTTCGAGCGTGATTCTTTTTCTTCCATAGGTTACTCGCGAGGCTCTCCGGCACCTTCTGCGGCGCGGTTTGTAAATGGATTTTTTCGTTTTAAGCGATAGACATATGCAAGAATCTCCGCACAGGCAGCAAAAAGTTCATACGGAATTGTTTGTCCGATATCCACGGCTTTAAAGAGCGCTCGTGCAAGAGGCTTTCGTTCGATGACAGGAACACGATTTTCGCGGGCAATGCGAATGATTGTTAACGCCATAAAGCCGCGGCCTTTAGCGATGACCTGAGGGGCGCTGTGACGATTAATGTCGTAGGCAAGGGCCACAGCAAAGTGCGTAGGGTTGGTGACAACGACATCAGCTTTTTTGACCGCATCAAGTATGCGTTGACGAGCTCGTTGGAGTCCGTGTGCTCGAATTCGTTGTTTGGTAGTTTCGTCACCTTCGAGAGCTTTTCGTTCGTCTTTCACCTCGGCCTTCGTCATTTTTAGTTGTTTTTCATACGAGTAGCGTTGCCAGAGGTAGTCGCAGATAGCGAGAACAAAGAGCAGCGTGACGATTCGCCAAAAAATAGTACTCGCAGCGTTTGCTGTAAAAGGGAGAAGTTGATTCACCGGAATATCCATCAGGCGTAAGAAAGAGGGAAACAATTCAAGAAAGACTGAGTAGGCAATGGGACCGATGATAGCAAGTTTGAGAAGTTGTTTTAAAATGTTCATTGCATTTTGAATGGAGAGCAGTCGCTTCAGTCCAGAGATCGGATGGAGGAGGTGAAATTTTGGTTTTAATAACGTTAGTGACCAAAGAAATTTAGTCTGAATGAGAGTTGTTCCTGTTCCAAAAATTGCCGCGATGACGAAAAGGGAGAGGAGAATAGGAAGAAAGATATTAAGTAAGAAAATAAAGCCTGGAACGAGATCGGTGGTTGTTAAGGGTTCAGTTGCGAAGCGAGTTGTAAAGCTGGAGCGCACTACGTATTGAAGTTTGTGCCATAAGAGGGGAGAGAGATTCTGTAACGCAATAAATCCAGCAACAAGACCAAGCGTTTGACTGAGCTCTGCTGAGCGCGCAACTTGGCCTTGAGTTCGGGCTTGACTAATTCGTCGCCCGGTAGGTTTTTCGGTTTTTTCTCCAGAACTTTCTTCAGCCACGCGTAAATACCTAGTTTGTTACGTAACAATTGTCCAAAGGCATAAAAATCCTATCTTGGATAAAGCAAACTTCGTGCCCATCGCGCTTGTTTGCTAAACGCCTAGAATTTCAACGTTAAAAACTTCTTCACCAGGTAATTTCGTCAAAAGCCCAACAACAGTGCCAAATTAATGAAGTTTTAATTGTGTCAGTTACATTTATCGCAAGCATCGAGCTTGCGATAAATGTAACTGACACAATCGACTCGATTATGGCTTCGTAGTCACCGTCGCTAAGTGTTCTTCAAGAGGAATCAATGCAGCCGTGATGTGCTCTCCGAGTGAGGTGAACGTAAACGCAATTACAAAAAATCCTAAGAGTATTGTCAGCGGTAAACTCATGATGAATACATTCATCTGTGGAACGGCACGGGTGATGAGTCCAAGAACGAATTGTGTAACAAGCACGGTAACGATCACCGGTGCGGTGAGAGTCAAGGCAAGTTCAAACGCATCTGCAAAACGATCAACTAAAAAAAGAGTAAGCTCTCCGTCTATTCGAAATGCTCCAATGGGGAGATTGCTTCCGACACCTGTGGCTGCTCGGAGCACTGCGTGATGGCCATCAATGGTAAGAAAGACAATAACCGCAATGAGCATCTGGAGTCTTGCAAATACCGTTACATGTTCACCAAGTGAAGGATCAATCATGAACGCCTGCGAGAGTCCGATAATTCCGTTTGTTGCTTGCCCCGCGACTGAAACTCCCGTTAAAATAAGGGTGGGAATAGAGCCGATGAGGTATCCCAATAAAAATTCAAAAATAACCATTGCCCCACCAGCAACGAGTTGATCCGGAAGAGGCGCTCGAGCAGAGATTGCAAGTGCTACGGTAAATGATAAAAAGCTTGCTGCTGTAAGTCGAAAGATCGATGGAACTTGTTCAGTTCCGATACCAACGAGAGAAGAGAGTACCCCAATTATTCTTGTCCAGAGTAAAAACCAGGTCCAGAAGAAAGGAGCGTCATATCCGTTACTGAGAATTTCCACAGTGTTTATGAAATAACATTTGGTATCTGGTTAAAAACGTAGGTGCAGAAGGTAGCGAGTTTGGCGATCATCCAAGAGCCAAAAAATATGAGTGCTACTACCGTAGCAAGAATTTTCGGAATAAAAACAAGTGAGGAGTCACTCACCTGGGTAGCTGCTTGGAGAATACTGACACTAACACCGGCGATTAATCCGGCGATGAGTACTGGCGCAGAAACAAACATCGCTGTTTCTATACCAATTTGGGAGATATGAAGAAAATCTTCGAGACGCATAGGATTACACCGAATAACTTTTTACAAGATTCCCGATTATTAAATGCCAGCCATCAATGACCACAAAAAGCATGAGTTTCAGGGGCAGTGAGATGATCGTAGGCGGAAGGGTGATCATGCTCATAGAAGTCAGTACGGAAGAAACAACCATATCGAGAATTAAAAAGGGGAGAAAAATTAAAAAGCCGATCTGAAACGCCGTATTTAGTTCGCTAATTAAGAACGCAGGGACTACGGTCAACGGCCCAAGTTCTTCCGGAGAGTCGGGTGGAGTTTCATTGCGAATGTCTAGAAAAAGTTGGAGATCTTGTTCTCTTGTATGCCGCAGCATAAAGCCACGTAAGGGTGTAAACGCTTTCGTAAGCGCTTCCTTATGATCGATTTTATCTTCACTATATGGAACAAGGGCGTTTGTGTAGATCTCTTCAAACACTGGTCCCATGATCGAGAAAGTAAGAAACAGAGCAAGTCCAATAATTACCTGGTTGGGAGGAGTTTGTGCAACACCGATTGCCTGTCGTGTAAGTGCAAGAACAATTGCTAAGCGGGTAAAACAAGTGGCGGCCATCAGGAGCGAGGGGACAAATACGAGAGAGGTAAGAAGAAAAACAAGTTTCAGCCCTGCATAAACTTCAGCGTGAGTATCCCCATTTGCTCCTGAAGTGTTGATCGTAATTGCAGGACTAAAAGAATCAGCAAGCGCGAAGCTTGGATGAGTGAGGATCGCTACAAGAAACAGTACGGTAAGGATTCCAAGAGCTTCTAACAAAATGAACGCACCGCTCCTGTCGTTGCGAGCGAAGCGAAGCAACGACAG
>CAZDIO010000166.1:0-7281 GCA_964505555.1 uncultured Bdellovibrionales bacterium | reverse complement strand
GTTCGTCCTCTAAATCATGATTCGGCGCTGGCGAGTAGAGCGTGAGATCCTTAATCCCCTGCCTTTTTAAAGAGACGATTGCTTTTTTCACATCGTCTATAAACTGAAAATGTCCAATGACAATATATTCTGCAGCCATAATCTTACCTGTGCGCATGCCTCATTGGTGGTGGCGACACCTCTTTAATTTCAGTAAGCGCCATCGATGGGAAAAATTTTATAAAGAGAAGAATCCACGTAAAGAACCATCCAAAAGAGCCGATCGTGATTCCTACTTCTGTCCAGGAAAAATTGTATCCACCCCAAGAATATGGATCAAACTCTCGGGAAAGTGACTGAACGATAATGTTAAATCTCTCAAGCCACATGCCGATATTAATAAAAATCGAGGCGATAAACAGCCACTTGATATTGGTTCGAAGTTTTTTCCACCACAAGGTAAGGGGCACAACGCAGTTACAAAAGACCATTCCCCAAAAAGCAACTCGGTATTCCCCAAAGGCACGAAACCAAAATTGATACCGCTCATATTGATTGTTACTGTACCAAGCGACAAAAAATTCTGTTGCATACGCATAGGTGACGATTCCTGAGGTAAAGAGGATCATCTGCGCCATCTTTTCATAGTGCCACTGCGTAAGATATGCTTCGAGATGAAATGCCTTTCTCAAAGGCACGCTAATCGTAATTACCATCGCCAACCCAGAAAAAATTGCCCCCGCCACAAAGTATGGTGGAAAGATCGTCGTATGCCATCCAGGCACATTTCCCATCGCAAAGTCCCAAGAAACAACGGAGTGAACCGAGAGCACCAGTGGCGTAGCAAGAGCTGCAAAAAACCCGTAAGCAGAAAGGTAGTGACGCCACTGCTCATTACTTCCTCGCCACCCAAGAGAAAGCACCCCATAAATTCGTCGTCTTATTCCTTTGGAGCGATCACGAATTGATGCAATATCAGGAATAAGTCCGATACAGAAAAACAATAAGCTTGTTAAGAGATAGGTGCTTACAGCAAAAACGTCCCATAGAAGTGGGGAACGAAAATTCACCCAAAGGTATCTTTGATTGGGATAGGGAAGGAGCCAGTAGAAATTCCACGGACGGCCAAGGTGGATAATTGGAAATAACCCCGCGGTAAGCACCGCAAACACTGTCATCGCTTCAGCGATTCGATAAATAGGCATTCGCCACCGTGCTCGAAACAGATAGAGCACTGCAGAAATAAGTGTTCCGGAGTGTGCAATCCCCACCCAAAACACGAAGTCCGTAATGTAGACCCCCCATCCAATCGGATTATTAATTCCAGAAAGACCAATGCCGTGAAGGATCTGCTGTATCCAACTATAGGCACCGATCGAAAGTGCAAACATTGCTGTCAAAAGCAGAAGATACCAGCCAACGCGTGGTGGGTTTAGGGTCGCGATAATATCACGATCAATTTTTTCGTACGTAAGCTCTGATTTGGCCGCCTGAGACATCTCTTTGTCCTTCGCTTATTCCGCGCTCATATTCTTCTAGGAATGCTTCTCACTGAAGTTTTTTGCTGAGTGATTTTTTCCACCTTCGCTCACACCTGCTGTATTTCGTACTCGCGCAAGATAACTTATTGCTGGTTGCGTATTAATCTGACTATCAAACACCCGATAAGCCCGACTACTTGCCGTGTTTTTTGACACTTGCGCGTTCTCGTCTTTTAAGTTTCCAAATGTAATCGCCTGTGTTGGACAACTAGAAGCACACGCTGGGCTGATCTCGCCATCCTTAACTTCTCGTCCTAAGTTCTTTGCTGTGTTTCGACCTTCCCGCACCCGCTGCACACAGAAGGTACATTTCTCCATCACCCCCACCTCTCGAACGGTCACATCAGGGTTAAGCTGCCAGGTGAGTGGCTCAGGGAGATCATACTTAAACCAATTAAATCGGCGCACCTTATAACTACAGTTATTTGCGCAATAGCGGGTACCAACACAACGGTTATAAACCATTGCGTTTAGCCCTTCTTCGTTGTGGTACGTCGCATACACCGGGCATACCGGTTCGCACGGAGCGTTTCCACAGTGCTGACAGAGCATTGGCAAAAATCCTGAAACAGGCTGAACTTGATCGGTCTCATCAAAGAATCGTTCTATTTTCAACCATGACATCTCCCGCCCTTGAGCACACAGTTCTCGCCCTACCACAGGAACGTTATTTTCGGCGTAGCAAGCTACCACGCACGCTGAACAACCGGTACATGTCGCAAGATCGATAGACATTCCCCAACGATAGAGGGGATGATCCATCTGGCGATACATCTGCTGATCCGCTGTCTTAACCCCAAGAGCGAGAAGATCTTCATGCCCTCCGCCGTGATCACTTTCGTGGTTTTTATGACCGAGTTGCGAAAAAGCTCCAAGAGATATCGATCTGACGATTCCACGCTGGTACTGCTTGTCATGACCTTGAAGTTTAACAAGCTCCTCCTTCCAAGGGCTGGTAATGACTTCTGAAACTTCTGTGACAAACTCAATGTTTGCATCTGCACTGACATTCAGTATCCGCAGTGGATTTGCTCCCACTCCCGCAGCATATCTTCCGTAAACCTCATGACCTTGTCCGATCGGAATTGCAATAAGATTCGGGTGAATGTGCTCTTGAAAAAAAATTGGGGCTTTCACCTCTCCATTTGCCGTTCTTACTGTAACAACGGTATTTTCTCGAAGATGGTGTTTTTTGGCGGTCTCTGGATGAATTTCAACCCATGAACTCCAGACTATTGTCGTAACTGGATTTGGAAGCTCTTGCATCCACGGCTTATTTGCAGACTGCCCATCAAATGAGTTTACCGAAGGGTATGCAAGAAGCATCAGCGCCGCAGGTTTCTCACTAAATGAGACCCGTTGAAGCGCGTTTGGAGTAAGCGACACTCCAGTAGTTCGCTTTGGAAGCGAACTAAACTCGCCCCCGCGTTCTACTGCAGCTTGCCACTTTGTCTCAAAATCTCCCTCTCCAAGTCGTTTCTTCCATTGTTTTTGAATGTAGTCATAAAAACTAGCCGAGTCCTCAAATGTCAGTTCAAGTTTGGAAGCGATACTAATGAGCGAATCACCAAGAGACTGTGTCTGATACAGAGGCTGCATCGCTGGTTGATTCAAACCATAGCTCCCAGGAAACGGCTCACTATCGTTCCATGATTCAAGATTAGTACTCAGCGGCAAAACAACATTTGCTAAAGTTGTCGTTTCATCAAGTTGCGAAGAGACACTTACGATAAATCCAACCTTAGAGAGCGACGCTGTAAAACCCATCTTCGTGGGAAGATTAAAAGCAGGATTTACTCCTGAAACAATAAGTACTCCGACCTTATTTTTTTCCGAAGACATCTTCTCGATAAGCTTAGCCACTGCCGGAACCCCACTTTGAGTGGTAGGTCGTTGTGGAATAAGTATGACTGAGTTTCCTATGTTTCCAAGGAGTTTGTTGAGAGTCAGGGCGACCACAACAGCAGAAACCCCTTCTGAACCACTTACGGCGGCTCCCCCAGCAACGACAAGGGAAGACGATGAGGAGCTTAATACCGTGGCGAGTTCTTCTATTTGGCTTGATGAAATACCGGAAGCTTTTGCGGCCTGTTCAACATTTACACCCTTTATAAGCGCTGAAACTTGGGCCTGCTCATCTCCATTAAGTTTTCCACCTTTTGTTTTTTCAAAAACAAGTTTTAAAATTGCAAGAAGCACTGCGCCTTCTGAACCCGGAGCATTTCGTAACCACCGATCAGCATTCCCAGCCGTAAGCGAGAGGCGTGGCTCGATATGCACACAGTAGCTCATCTCTCCTTTTTCATTGGGACGACGACTTTTTGCCCAATCTCTTGAAAACGACACTGGCGAAACCCAACTTTCGTGATAGTCAGCTCCAACACTGAGAATTGTTCTTGCTTTTGAAAAATCAAAGTGCACCCGAGTACCGCTGCCAAAACATTGGTCCGTCGCTGCTTGTAAAATATCAGATCCCGAAAGCTCGTAGGTAAAATGTTCAGCACGCGGAATTTTTTTTACAAACTCTTCAACGAGCGACTGAGTGCTTCCACTCAGTGGACTTGTAAGTATCGCCAACTCACTTCCCTCTCCACGAGAGGAGATCGCTTTTGAAACCTCATCTATTGCCTCCTTCCACGTAGCAACGCGGAGTGCTCCTCCTTCGCGAATAAGTGGCTGCCGTATCCGATCAGGGTCGTAGTGTCCCTGGAGCGCGGCTTGTCCTTGTGCACAGAGACCACCGGTGTTGACCGGATGAATGGGGTTTCCTTCGAGTTTTACTGCCCGTCCTTCTCTCGTTCGGACAAGCGTTCCACATCCCGAGCTACACTCACCACAAAAGCCAGAATACCAAACAGCAACCCCCGGAATCACCTCATCAGGTTGATTAAGATAGGGGATGATCTTTTCGACAGGATCTTTCGTGCAACCAACAGCGGCAACACCGCTTGCTGCACCAACAACTTTTAAGAAATCTCTTCGACTATAACCGTTTTTCTTCGACATGAATCGTCTCTCGTAACGTCTATTATTGGTGACACACCAAACAATCGATACTTACCCCTTGCTCACGGTGGCAGCTTACGCAAAACCCCATTTTCATTGAGGATACTTTTTCCACCACATCCATTTGTTGCACCTGACCGTGACACTGCTGACAACCAACACCAGCCTTCACATGCCGTTCGTGTGTAAAATAAACATGCTCTGGAAGATTATGAACGGGCACCCATTCAATTGGCTGCTTCGCTTGGTATGCATCGGTAAGTTTTTTTATCTCCGGAGACTGAGCGCTTGTCATCACTGATTTATGACACCCCATACAGAGATCAACTGAAGGGATCGTTGCATAAGGGGATTTCGTAACACCAGAGTGGCAGTACTGACACTCAATCTGATTTTTTTCGACGTGAATTCTGTGATTGTAGTTAATTGGTTGTTGGGGGCGATATCCCCGAGGATACTTGCCAAAAGGATCAAGAAACGTTTCATCTGAAAAAACCGCCTTACCATCTCTCCACAACCCTGCGCGAATATCGTTTGCATCGACAGCTTTTGCAGCAGAGCTCGAGAGCACATACTGAAGCGCACCGATTACGAAAATAACCGAAAATAGACCTAAAAAGGTTTTCCGCATTCTTTACCCAAAAATGTAAAACAGATGAAATCTTTGTCGACTCATAACCTAAGCTTATCCCATTGTCACCAGGTATACGTGTGAAAGGGAGATCGTTAGGGCGAAGCTCCATACAGCACGAACGCTGTTTTTATTGAACACAGAGTTTCACAGAGTTACACAGAGTGAATCAAATATGTTTATGATTTTCCTCTGTGTAACTCTGTGAAACCCTGTGTTCAATAATCTCTTTCTTTTCTATCAGACATTATACAAGCTTCCTTTAAGACCACAGAGACTTTTCTGGGCTCATATAATATGGTCAATCTTTAATCTATGGGACAACTAAGATGAAGAAAGACCTTCTAGAATCACTTGCAAAGGCGATCGCTTCGGCAAGCGGACTTACTCTTCAAGTGACCACCTCCCTTCTTGAACGCCCAAAAAACGTTCAATTTGGAGATGTTGCCTTTCCTTGTTTTTCTTTAAGTAAGGAGTGGAAGATCTCCCCACCAGAATGCGCCAAAAAACTACAAAATTCCATCACTCTCCCAGGAGAGATTCACAGCGCAGTTGTTTCAGGGCCTTTTTTAAACTTCTCCTTTAACCGCAAGAAGTTTGTTGAAAATACATTACATGATTCTCTTCAGGAAAAACCTCCCTACGTAAGGGAATCTCAGCAAAAAGTTATCGTTGAATATAGTAGTCCTAATATCGCTAAACCTTTTCACGTTGGGCACCTTCGAGCGACCCTGATTGGTAGCGCCCTTGATCGGGTCTACCGCGCTCTTGGTCACAAAGTAACGAGCATCAATCACCTCGGAGACTGGGGAACACAGTTTGGATTTGTGTGGGCGGGTTGCAAGTTGTGGGGGAAGCCAAAAGAGGAAACGGTTACTGCCCTTGTTGAGCTTTATCGACGCGCTACCAAGCTTAAGGAGGAACAAGAAAAAGGTGTGGTGACAACACCGGGTGGACCATATGCCGATGTTAATGAGATGGCGAGAAATTTCTTTATCGATCTCGAAAAGGGTGAGACATACGCTAACGACTTTTGGAAATGGTGCGTTGAGATTTCGCTCCTTTATTTAAAGAGTACCTATCAACGACTTAACGTTAATTTTGATTACTACACGGGCGAATCATTCTATTCAGATAAACTAGAGAGTGTAAAAAGCGATCTAGAGAGTGCTGGGCTTCTGAAGTTATCTCAAGGTGCCTATGGGGTGGAGCTTGAAGAGGAGCTTGGTTTTGCAAGAATACTAACTCCAGATGGGCGCTCACTGTACCTCACAAGAGATCTTGCCACAGCAAAATACAGAGCAGAAACGTTTCATTTTGATAAAGCGATCTACGTTGTTGGCGCTCCTCAAGCGCTTCATTTCAAACAGATCATCGCTATCTTAAAAGCGCTCAAGCGTGATTATGCTGAGAAGATCCTCCATGTTCCTTTTGGACATGTGCTCGGAATGAAAACGCGTGGAGAGGGTGAGTTTATTGAGCTCAATGATTTTCTTGATGAGGCTTATACCCGCTCCCTTGAGGCATATCACCAGGAAGTTACCAAACGCCCAGAAGGATTAAACGAGGCCGCAGTAGCAAAAGCAGTTGCCCTTAGTGCGATCATCTTTAGTACGCTCAGCGTAAGTAACGCTAAAGATGTCCACTTTTCTTGGAAGCACGCCCTTGAGTTTCAGGGAGATAGTGGGCCGTATCTTCTTTATGCCTATGCACGAATCAATAGCATCAAGGAGAAGGCAAAAGAGGCTGGTCTTACCTCTTTACCAACGATCAATGGGGAACATCTCAGCGATGATACGGCGTACGCCCTTGTTTATCACCTGTCAGATCTTCCTGAAGTCGTTCAGAAAACTACAAAGGACAACGAACCAAGCCATCTCGCAAACTACGCACTCCAGTTAGCAAGAAGTTTTTCAAAAGCTTACAACGAACTAAAAGTATTAGGCGCCCCAGAAGAGATCGCCATCGCACGTCTTAGTTTATTTGATTGTGTGGGGAAAACATTACGCACAACTTTAGAACTTCTTGGAATGGAAGTTCTTGAGCGAATGTAGCCCTTCAGCCTCTCCTGTCGTTGCGAGCGGAGCGAAGCAATCTCGAACCCTCATTAGTAATATGAGATTG
>CAZDIO010000165.1:0-6932 GCA_964505555.1 uncultured Bdellovibrionales bacterium | reverse complement strand
AAGCAGCTACTTTTACTGGGATCGCTTTTGGAAGCTTAATGACGTTTGTTGCCGAAACAACAACATAATCAGCAAATGCGCCGTCTAGTTGAATGCCGTGAATTTTTGTAGCCTCGCACGCGTGGTATTGATTATCAGCACAGGCACGACAGGAGTAGCATACTTCATGCATTTCAGCTGAAACGTAATCACCAATATTGAATCCACTCACCCCTTCTCCGCACGACTCAATCTCTCCACAAAACTCATGGCCAAGAATCACCGGAGGGGTAATCATGCTCATCAGGCTCTCGTCACCCCGGGTAATATGAATATCTGTGCCACAGATCCCCGCTGCGATGACCTTCAGCCGTACTTCACCTTTTTTTGGTGTTGGAATAGGAAGATCGGAACGATATTCAAACCGCCCTGGTCCAGTAATTACAATTCCTTGCATCGTCTCCATTTACGTACCTCAATAAACATTTCCAAAAACACCCACGGATACCTAGCATGCTGCTGTATATCTCTCAATTAGCCTTCAACCGCCCGGAAGAACTCACTTATCTAAAAACTACCTCAAATTCCTTGCCATTTATCTCCTCCTCTATATATTTGACACCTTATACAAGGGAAAGCAGATTTTGAAGTTTGCAAAAAGTGCTGTGGGAGACGATTTTAATCGCCTCCCCGCCTCCCCAAACCCGAAAGAACACCGTGTAATTTTCATGATGGCGATAGGACTGGTAAAAGATTTTTTCTACTACAGCTACTTCTACCGAGAGTATCTCAAGCAATCCGTTGCCCGAGATCTCCGAAAGAAATACAAACGCTCCTTTCTTGGCTATTTTTGGAGCATGCTCCATCCCCTGTTCATGATGATTATTCTGGCGATAGTTTTTTCAAAACTTATGCATGGGAGGATCGAAAACTATGCTGTGTTTCTCTTCTGCGGAATGATTCCTTGGTCCTACTTTGATTCAACAAGTCAGGCGTGTCTCGGCACGATACGCGCAAATTCAAAGATTATTGATCAGATCGCTGTTCCCAAGTTTATCTTTCCACTGTCAACCTCCCTCTACCATATTGTAAACTTCCTCCTCTCTATTCTTACTTTGCTCATTGTGATGGTCGCCACCGGAGAAAAAATCCCACTCACTGCCCTGGCACTTCCTGCGGTGTTTTTACCACTCTTTCTTTTTACCATGGGAGTTTCTCTCCTTCTTGCAGCATCAAACGTATTCTTTGAAGATACCCAACATCTAACAAGTGTAATTTTTAAAGCGCTCTACTTCCTCTGTCCGATTCTTTATGATCGAACGATGCTTCCTGACTGGTTGATTAAATGGGTGATGCTCAACCCCCTCTTTGGAATTATTGAAGCAACAAGAAACATCTTCTATGACGGAGTATTTCCAAATCCAACGACGTACGCGTTAAATTTCTTTGGCTCAGTACTGACCCTTTTCCTTGGTCTTTGGGTCTTTAAGAAAGCGGATGATAAGTTTCACTATTTTATTTAGGGTTGATAGTTTTCATGCAACAGGCAACACTGACAAACAACGGAACGGAAACTACAACAAAGCCACGAGAGATTTCTATTGCCTTAGAAAATATCACCGTTTCTTACCGCTCCTATAAAGAGCGACCCACCACCTTAAAAGAATCATTGATCAAGCTTGTGAAAGAACAGAAATGGCGCCACTACTCAACGTTTAATGCGCTTTCAAATGTTTCCTTTTCCGTCGAGAAGGGAAAGGTCTTTGGAATTATCGGCAGTAATGGCGCTGGTAAAAGCACACTCCTTCGGGTCATGGCTGGGGTCCTTCCCCCAACAACAGGAAATGTTGATGTGGTCGGCACGGTAGATTCCTTAATCCAGCTTGGTGCTGGTTTTGATCTTGATCTGAATGCAATTGAAAATATCTATCTTAATAATTCTCTCCACCAACAAAACAAAGATGAAATTAAGAAACGTGTTCCTTTCATTCTTGATTTTGCGGAGCTTCAGGATTTTGCCACAACACCAATTAAATACTACTCAGCGGGCATGTATGCACGACTGGGCTTTAGCGTCGCCATTGACCGAAACCCTGATATCTTACTTGTTGATGAGATTCTTGGCGTCGGGGATGAACGATTTCAGACAAAATGCCGAAAGGTGTTTGATAAATTTCTTGAGTCTGGAAAAACAATCGTTATCGTCACACACAGCATGGGAATGCTCAGTGAAGTTGCAGACGAAGTAGGACTCCTTTCGAAAGGAAAACTGATCTTTCGGGGGGATCCAAAAACAGCGATTGAAAAATACCGAGACGAACACTACCAAACCGCATTAGGGTAATTAGGATAAAAAGAGAAGCGATGAGTTTTCAGCTTCAAAACCTTGTTGATTCTTTTGCAGCACCAAACCTTGTTGAGCTAGGAGAGAACTATTTTTCCTACGGCATCTCGGAAGCAAAAAAGTGGCGTGACCTTGGAGACAGTGAGATGTCTCAAATCGCAAAAAAAATTACTGATGGAGCTCCCTGGGATGAGGCGATCTATCAGTTTACCGCTTCAAACAAATGGGTAAAAAATATCGCCCTCTCCCCGAGCCGCTCACTGTTTCTTGATCTCTTTGATTTTACCAATGTCCGTCACGCTCTTGATGTGGGGGCTGGTTGGGGACCACTGACCCTTGCACTTTCTGAGCGAGCACAAAATGTTATCGCCGTAGAGTCAACAAAGGAGCGGCTTGATATCATTCATGCCATCTGCAAGCAGACCAGTCGAACCAACGTTGGTTGCCTCCATGGAGATATTTTTAATCTTCCTTTTCAGAAGGACTCCTTTGATTTTGTGCTTTTTTGTGGGGTCTATGAATGGCTTGGAAATAATGGCAGCACAGATGATGTAAAAACCCTTCAAGAAAAGGCATTAGAGATCGTCTTTGGGCTCTTAAGACCTAGGGGAAGGCTTGTGATCGCTATCGAGAACCGCCTGGGCTTGAAATATCTCCTCGGAGAAAGAGACGACCATAGTAAGGAACGACACCTTTCCTATCTTCCTTACCATGAATCAGAGAAGCGCTACGCTGAGGAGAGACATCTCCCCCTCCGCTCTCGAACCTATGACCGCCGCGAATACGAAACGTCTCTCCGGCAAGCAGGATTCTCTCAGGTGTCATTCTATCTTGCGTTTCCTGATTATAAACTTCCACAACTTCTTGCTCCAGCAAACAACTTACAAGCGTTAAAAAAACTGGTTGACAACTCACTGATGCCAGATGAACACGATGGATGTAATGGACACCCTTCGGAAAACAACGAGATTTTAAAGCGCATCTACCGCTCTCTTAATAATGTAGAGGTGGTGCCCGATCTCACTCCTTCGTTTATTATCGTCGCGGAAAAAAACGTATGATTCCAGGAATCCTTAGTTTTGTAGAGAAAAGATTTGCACTCCCTCAAAACGAACTTACCTTCGTTCTTTTTAGCGGTGGGGTAAATCGAAGCCGGGAAGCGTTTCGAAATGTCTCTTTGATCTATCACCACACAACTCCTGTTTGTGTCGCCCGATGGTATAACGAGGAAGATGGTCGACTGACCAGCGAGCGGGATGTGCTCGTTGATTTAGAACGATATCAAGCACCCACTCCGCGGTGTCTTGAGCTTGTGACCATTGGTAATAAAACTATCTTATTTGAAGAACTTCTTGATGGCCCGGATCTCAATAGCCTCGTGGCAAAAAAACTGCTCTCAAAAGAAACTGCCGTCACTGAGGCTCTGGAGGTGTTTGAAGAGCTTTTCTTAAAAACTAAAGAGGCTTCTGAGATTTCACAACTTGAAGAGGAACTTCGTTTACTGTTTGCGCTTGGGATAAAACATAATCTATTTTCAGAACTTCCAAGTGAATTGATTCCACAGATTCAAAACTCTATTCTATCTCATTTTCGCAATGCACCTATTGTTACCTCCATGGTGCATTTTGATCTTACCTTAAAGAACATTATCGCTACGAAAAACCATCCACGATGCTTTGATTGTGAATTTACCTCTCGAAGCCATTTTTACTTTGTTGATTGGCTTCGCTTGTGGGTGCATTCTCCTTCATTAAAAGGCGAGCAGTTTGTACACTACGTAATGCCAAAAAGTATTTCAGAAATCGTCTCGGAAGAAGAGGTATTTCGGTCGTTTCTTGTGCTCTATGATCTGATCAGCTTTAAGACACAACTTCGGGTATTTCCGAAATATCTTCTTTCAACCCTCCAAGTTTCAGCACAAAGAAATATCTCCTCTCGGCTTGATCGCACCCAAGATGCAGCGCTCCTCTTTGCAACAGAAACTAGTGAAGAGGACCTTTCGACCGCAGAACATCTTGATTCATTCGAAGCCAAATATTACCACGCCTTAAAGGTCGTAGAGGAAACAACGAAAAAATACGACGCGGTGCAGCTTGCCTTAAGCAAACGAAACGCCAAGTATGCTACGTACCACGCTCTGGCTGAGGAATTTCACGCAACAAAAAGCAAACTCGAAGAGGCCTATCGTGTGCTCTCTGCACAAAACGAGCAGTTAAAGATGAGATTGCTTGCCACAGAGAATCTTTTAGGTGAGCAAGCAAAGGCAAATGAAAAGCATGTCGCCGATCTTCATGCTCTGATTGAACATAAGGAAGGATCCTTAAGAGAGATCCTTCATTCCTCATCTTTTAGACTCGGGCACAAAATTACCTCTTCAATAAAGAAGATTCCAGGAAGCGATCGCCTCATAGGTGTAGTAAAACAATAATGTCGGCTAACTCTCTCTATCCGTTTTCACCAAGAAGACTCTCTCTTATTCTTCCCGTTTATTCAGACATTGAACGAATAGATGCGTTGTTGCGATCGTTAGCAGAGACAACCAAAAACTCCATGAAGAGTTCGTTTGGAGAATTGTTGATCATTAACGACAATCCAAAAGATCTCCTTTTAAAAGAGAGCATAGAATCCTGGCGAGAAAACTCCTCACTTCCTATTAAAATCGTTACACACGAAACAAATCTCGGCTTTGTTGATGCGATCAATTCTGGTTTTCGCGCCGCACATATCAACCATGATCTACTCATCGTCAACTCTGATACGGTGTTCTACCCACGGTGGCTTGAAAACCTCTCCCTTTCTGTTTTACGTCTCCAGCGAGAAGGAGTGAGATGGGGAAGCCTTACCCCATTTACAAACAACGGGACCATCGCCACCATTCCACACATTGGCAAAGAGTATGAGCACTTTATAAACCAGAATTCAGCAGAAAAAACTGCTCTTCTCTGTGATTATCTCTTTCGTGATCTTGAAGCTCTTCCTCAGATTCCAGTTGGCGTGGGATTTTGTATGCTTCTTAATCGCGATGCCTTAACCGAGGTCGGTGAGTTTCGAGAGCTCTTTTCCCCAGGATATGGCGAAGAAACCGAGTGGTGTCTCCGGGCAAATGATCTCGGATATACTCACTTCCTTATTCCCTCTATTTTTATCTATCACGCGGGGGGAAAAGCATTTTCAGAGCGCAAACAATTACTTCTTCAAAGGGCAGGACGAATCGTTCAAAAACTCTATCCTCACTATGAGCGCGAGATCACTCATTTTGTAGCCGATGCTAAAAACCATCGGTTTCACCAGATGGTTGCGCCATTTCTTGAGCTCCTTTCGATGCTCAAACACAAAAACGTTTCTGTACATCTCCTCCATGCCAATATCTTTCATTCCATTGGGGGCGTAGAAAAATACGTTGAAGAGGTGTCAGGGTATAACCTCTCCACACTTCAACTTTCTTCGATCTATATCTTCCCATCTACAAGACCCTATACCCTTGATTGTGATGTCTACGTTGATGGGCAGTTTTTTCTCTCACTCTCATTTGAAACCTTAGAGTGGATGTTTTCTGTGCTGACAAAGCTTATGCTGATAGAGATTGATTCTATAACTCTTCAGCACGCTTTGAATTGGGATCTGGTAAAATTAAAAAACCTTTCCCAAGCATTTTCACACTACAGCAAGAAACGAAACGTACTTGTTCATGATTATTATCTCCTCTGCACTCAGCATAATCTTCTCTGGAATGAAGAGAAGTTCTGCAATGCTCCTCTTGAGGCGACCTCTCCGCTCTGCTCTTCTTGTTCTCATGGAAACACGGTGGCAGAGCATCGAAAAAAGTGTGCTGAAGTGCTTTCGTTTTTTAACCGTTTTGTCTGTCCTTCAGAGATCGCACGCGAGATCTTTACCCGAATTTATCCAGAGCATGCTACGCAGACAATTATTGAGCCTCATTACCAGATCGATCATCCTGTCGATCATCCTCCAGCACCTCGAAAACAACAAAAAAGTGAAAAGTTATCGATTATTTTTTTAGGGGCAATGGGATTTAATAAAGGAATTCATCGCTACGAAACAATCCTTCAAACATTTAGTGAAAAGTTTCGCTGGATTACTATTGGAATTGAAAACCGCTTTAAAGATAATCCATTAGTTACGCACATCGATTATAGTTATCGAGATCCTCACGTTGATACCCTCTTCTCGATTCTTGAAAATCATCGACCTGCGTTTTTATTTTTGGGAAGCGTGGTACCAGAAACCTTCTCTTTTACTCTCCATGAAGCGCTGCAATCAGGAACTCCTATTCTAACAACAGAAGAGAGTGGAAACATTGCATATGTTGTTAACAAACTACAGTGCGGAAAGGTCTTTCGCACTTTTGATGATCTTGCAAACTATCTGCGATCACCTCAAGAAGTGCTCATTAAAGATATAGAAATATTATCTCCACATCTCAACGTGACGATCAACGAGAAGGGAATTGAACAACTCTATAGTGCATGAGGATTTCCACCTCTAGAGGCCGGGCATAACAAAATAATCTTTTATGATACTCTCTCTGTCGTGGGGGGGGGCGGGGGCCGGGGGGCGGGGGGCCCCCCGCGCCCCCACACCCGCGGGG
>CAZDIO010000164.1:0-6982 GCA_964505555.1 uncultured Bdellovibrionales bacterium | reverse complement strand
CTCAGAGCTATCGACAAAGTTCTGAGGGTTTATTCTTCTTCTCTAGGACTGAGAGGAAAAAGTGCCGTGGTGACAGCACCTTTTTCAAACCTATGCCACTACAACAGAGCACCCATGTCTCCGAACTGCGTCAAGGATCTCTGGAGATTCATTGAGCGCAGCCGCGAACTCGCCGGGTAGTTGCAATAAGCCTTCAACTTCGACAAACTCGATACGACTCGTAAAACCGGGAGGGACAGGACTGGTTGGATATTGCTGTCTTGCACGTTCCACCGCCCTGAGAAGCGCTCTTCCACGAAGACCTTCGAGATTAATCGGCGGGCCTTCTGGTGGAGGAGTTGGTATCGGGAGAAATGGTCCCCGAGACCCCAAGCCATCCAAGCTTTTGGACAAGATAATCACCTCCTTCCACCCAATTTGCACCACGGCACAATAAAAAGGGAGTATCACGTTTACCACTCCATGTCGTGTGCACGGCTCAGTGCGCTGTGAATATGGCTACACGCTAGCAATAATCCCAATAACTTATTTATTTCCAAACTCTGTGCAACCCTGTGAAACTCTGTGTTCAACTAAAGGCTTCACAAGTTTTACATTTGCATTATTAAAAACTCTGTGATTACTTCTGGTTATGGCTTAACTTAATGCCATTCGGTAAGTGTCTCTTAAAATTATTGGCAAAAGATATGAAAGATGATCGACTTCCGGTTGTTCCGCGTCTCTGTTTTAACTGGCTTCCTACTTACCGTTATGGATTATTTGCTTATAAGGCGTTGCAACAAATCTGTGCGCTACGCATAAAAAAGAAGGGAGAAGTTCTGACTCTCGGAACTCTTTTGGAGAGTCAGGGGTTGGAGTTTCCGCTAGACCGTGTGCGACCCGTTGCAATTGATACTGTGCTTACAGATCGGGGTTACCTCCGTCGACAGTTTGCTGAGGTGTTAGAGCCATTTTCCAACGAAAAACTGTTCTATCCCTTAACAGAAGATATGGCCCTGATTGTTGTCAAAGAAGGACAGGAGGGAAATGATCTGCTTCAAAACGTTATTCCCTATATGTCACCTGCACCGCATACGCTTACGGCGTCACTAGCCGTTGCTGGCGATTACTCCGGTGTAAGTGAGTTACGATTAAACGAAGCACATTTACAGAGAAAAGCTGCGGCGCAAGCTTTAAAAGAGGAGCTCGCAAAAGCATATCAGTGGAAGGCTGAAAAAATATTACTCCATCTAAACGCCGTTGGTGGATTGATTGAAGGAACCGCACGCTACCTTCATCGCTCAAAGCCAGGCTTTCGTACCTGCTCTCTTACCCCCGAATACTGGGACTTTATGCGATACATGTTAACCTATTCTCCAGAGGGGCTTCGTCTTGTCCCAGGAAGAGATGAAGATGAGTTTCCCGCTGATGCCTGGCTCGCTACCCTCTCTCAACCGGAAAATGATTTTGCTTATATCAGCTTCACCAGTAATCCCGTCGGGACTACTATTTCACAAGAAACGTTTTTAGCCGGACTAGAAGCGGTGCCAAATGATACCTTGTTTTTTATTGATTGTACTTCAGTTGATATTGAAGAACGGTCATCAATAGAAAAATTGAGCACCATCCTCAAAACTTTTTCGCACAAAAACCTGCTTATCGCCAAATCGTTTTCTAAGGAGTATGAGCTGGGGGATCTTCGAATTGGATATGCGATATGCACTCGCCAAGAGACCGCAGACGCTATTTGGCCATATATGACGGGCTATCCACCAGAGCTGATCTCAAAAACGGCATTGGCGGCATTAAAGACAGGTAATACTGGAGTGCTTGATCGCTATCGTGTAGCAAATCGTCTCTTACAGGAGATGGCAAAGAGTTATCCTCGTTATCGTTTTACGGGAGACTGCAGCAATTACACCTTGGTTTTTTGTGATTCAGCGGATGAATGTGTGAGAATGAAGGAGCTGATTGCTAAAACGTATGGGCATGAACTGTACCCCGGTGAGATTCCAATGCAGGGCGGTGGAGATCTTGGATTAAGTAAAGGCGAGTTGGATCTTACCTCAATGAAGAATGTCCCGTTTCTTGCTCCGGAAGCACTGCGTTTAGTGGTGACCCCTGAATCAATCCAAGCTTTTCAGAAGTTACTCTAGGAATTACTCTAGGCAGCTCGCCTGCTCATGTGATTAAAGGGAAATAGCTACCGATCGAACAACCTCGTTTTAGGAGCAATAGTCCATGATTTTTGAGAGATCCTTTTCTGTTTTCTTGGCGCTTGTTCTTTTTGTTGTTCAACTTACAATGGTCGGGTGCGATGATTCAGAAAACGAGTTTGATGATGTCGAGATAACGGCACTTACGGCGACTGAGAGTGTCATTGATGTTGGCCAGGAAAGTGTGCTCCTGGCTGACTTTACTTACTCGCGTGTGGAAGCGGTCGGAGGGGTCAACTTCGATATCGTTCTTCGAATCCCTTCTGCATTAGCGTATCGTGAGGGAAGTGCTGTTATTGAAGGGGTCGGGGGAATTGATACTTCGGTCACCCCTGAGATTTTTCTTTGTCCCACCGGTGAGATCTATCTTGAATTTCTTCTCACCCGATTTGATCTTGCCGAGGTCTTTGATCCTGAAGGTGATGGTGAAGCACGATTAAAGCTTACCGTGCGAGGGGTCTCCTCCAGTTCAGGAGTGATCGTGGAGGGATCAGGAAGTGAGAACGGTGTCGATTTTGAGTGCGGAGATACGTTCTCAGAAGATGTTGAGCGGGTGATAGAGGTTCGTTAAAAGTAGGTATTATCCCCCAAGGCTAGACACCATTATTAAAAATGTGGCATAAAAACAAAATTGTTTTTTTCCGTTTTGGCTTTGCCTGACGCGTTGATAATTCCATCGTTGTTTGAGTAGATGACGTGAGCTCCCCCACCCAAAGACGTAATCACTGCCTATCTTTGGGTGGGCGATGCTCATCGCTCTTAAAAACGTTTTGGTATTAGAACCGAAAGGGTTTTGAAAAATGATTGCTAAAAGAAAGTCTAAGAGATTGGACCGTTGGTGGCATTCCTGTTGGAAGAAACCGGAGAAGAAAAACTGGCGAGGAGAGATTGGCGCGCTCCTAAGCAAGGCCATTAAAAATGGTCTCGCCTCAAATTTGACTTCGCTTAGTCGGCGATGTGGGGCAAGTGTAAGCTCTGCACGGTGGTTTACTGCTCGCGCCGCGAGAAGATCTGGAAGGTTGCTGGTTCCAAGTCCGCACAGCATCCATTGCCTGGGTGAGTTCTTAACTGAGCATGAAATAGTACGCTCCCCTCGTTCGCTGCTCAGGAAAGCAGGGTATCAATTCTCTAATTCCCAAATGGAGAAAATTCGAGCGGAGATCGGCACTGTTCAGGCCCATCGTGATCGCCGGAGGCGGTTGTTTTTCTGCCATATGTTGTGACGCTCTCTGAGCTTGGCCATCGACTTCGATAAATGGTCGTGCGCCTAAGGGTTGTGAACTGAGGGCGATGAGAACCATCGCCCAACCCTAATAGTTTTATTTATTCCCAAACTCTGTGTGTCCTTCTCGATCAATCCGTGCTGTTTCGCAAATTTCGCTAACGAGTTTTACCGGACGGGGACATCTCATTGACGCACGAGGCTTAATGCGGCACCGGTGCGGGTGGTTGCGGAAGTTTCTCCAGATTAAATGTTTTCATTTTCAGGCGCTTCTTCATGACTTGCAGGGTCGAGTGCCTCAATACCAGGAAGAGCTTGACCTTCAAGAAGCGCAATGAATGCACCTCCGGCAGTAGAGACGTAACTCATTTTATCAAAAGCATTTCGTGCAATTAATGCATGGTCGGTGTCACCTCCGCCGACAACGGTGAGTGCCTCAGATTTTGCAAGAGCATCGATGACCTGGTTTGTGCCGTTACTAAACTCAGGGACTTCAAATGCTCCCATCGGTCCGTTCCAGACAATTGTTTTTGCATCTTCAATGGCGCTCACAAACATCGAAACACTCTTTGGTCCAATATCAAGCGCCATCCAACCAGAAGGGATATTTTGAATATTTACAACCTTGGTCTCAACACCCGATGTAAGTTCCTTTGCCACCACAACGTCAATAGGAAGCAGCAGTTGGCAATCTTCTTCAATGCAAACCTCTTTTAAGGCAAGTGCGTTTTCGATCTCTTCAGGTTCATAGAGCGAGTTTCCCACCTCAAGCCCTTCAGCAGCAAAAAACGTATTTGCCATCGCTCCACCGATAAGAATTTTATCAGCAAAGCAACTAACATTTTCTATCGCACCAATCTTGGTAGAGACCTTTGCTCCACCAAAGATAACGACAAGTGGCGTTGCGGGATTTTGAAACGCTTGGGTAAAATACTCAAGCTCTCTCTTTACGGTTAGCCCCCCAGCAATTTCTGGGAAAAATGCCGTGATTCCCACATTTGAAGCATGCGCTCGATGGGCGGTGGCAAAAGCATCATTAACAAAGACAGTCCCAAGACCAGCAAGCTTTCCCGCAAAGCCAATATCGTTTTTTTCCTCTTCAGCGTGAAAGCGGAGATTTTCAAGAAGAAGGATCTCGCCAAACTGCAGTTCATCAGCAAGCGCCTTTACCTGATCGCCAACACAGTCAGGAGCCATAATGCATTTTCTCTTTGTAAGCTCCTCAATACGCTTTGCTACAGGCTTGAGGCTTAGTTTAGGATCTTTCTTTCCCTTAGGACGGCCAAGATGGGAAGCGAGAATTACTTTACCCCCTTCTTTAAAAATATAATTTACCGTCTCAAGTGCAGCAACAAGACGGGTATCATCAGCAACAGTAAGTCCACTCCCGCCCTCTGTAAGAGGAACATTCAGATCTGCACGAACAAAAACTGTTTTACCTTTTACATCAATCTCGTCGATAAATTTCATCGAACCCTCACTACTTCTCTGTTTTTGTTTTCTCTTTTGTTGTTGGTTGAATTCCCTAAAGATAGCCGTTCTTATATTCCTGTAGGGCAGTCAATAAAAGTCCATTCCACGCTATATCGTGAAGAAAGGCGCTTTCCAAGCTCTTTTACGCCCACTGTTTCTGTTGAGTAATGGCCTGCAAAAATGACGTTGAGCATGTGATCCTTTGCAAAGTGATATGCAAATTGCTTCGGTTCTCCCGTAATGAGGGTATCAATGTTGTGCTCTTTCATGGAAAAAAGGCCCTCTGTTCCAGAGCCAGAGACGATTGCTATTTTTCTTGGCATCTCCGGTCCAAAAGGAAGGGTGAGCATCGATGAGTTTGCCCCGGGAAGTTGAGCCAGACGGTGCTTTATATCATTAAGAGTGAGTGCATGAGCATTTGTGCCCTGGGCGCCGATGAAACGATTTCGGTAGAGGAGGAAAGGCTCCACCATTTCAAGATCGAGTAACTTCGCAAGGGTAAAATTATTCCCAAGCGTTTGGTGAGCATCTAACGGTAGGTGCGATGCGTAGAGATTAAGTCCAGCCGAAAAAATCGATGAAAAAAGTTTTTTTGATGCTCCAGTGAGTAAAAAAGGCTTTTCCCACAACACTCCATGATGAACAATTAACATCTGCGCAGATTGTGAGATCGCCGCAGTAATTGTAGTTAGCGAGGCATCCACTGCGGTTGCAATTTTAGAGATTACCTCAACTCCCTCTACCTGAAGTCCGTTGAGGCTTGAATCAATGAAGCTTGAAGTTTCAAGTTCACTGTTTAGGTAGGAGACAATTTCATCACGTGCTGCCACAAAAAAGATAAGCCATAAAATGACAATCTGAGTCAACTTCGTTAATTATCACTAAACTGATTGTATTTATCAATTGACCAGGATAGAGGTCGTGAGAAGAGATCTTTATATTTTCTCGCAAAAACTCTGTATCTATTGCACGATCTCTCGTTGTTTTCTATGTAAGCTAGGTAAGATTTAATAGAGGAGAGATTACTGTGTGTGCTGCTTGGTTTTCCCGCGTTCGGGCACCAAAACCAACAACTGAGGAAGGTGAACGCCTGCAGCTTCCCGGGGGGTTGTGGACGAAGTGTCCTGGTTGTTCTGAGATCGTTTATACACAAGAGCTTAAACGTAACCTCATGGTGTGTCCAAAGTGTAATTATCACTTTCGGCTCCCTGTGGAGGACCGCGTTCAGCAACTTTGTGATCGGCATTCATTTGAAGAGATTGATGCCTCACTGCGCTCAAATGACCCACTTCAATTTAAGGATACCGTTCGTTACCGAGAACGGCTAAAACGAGCTGAGAAAGCAAGCGGCAGCGTTGAGGCGGTGCGAACGGGGCGTGCAAAAATAAAAGGTCGCCCGGTAATGCTCGGCGTGTTTGATTTCTTCTTCATGGGTGGAAGCATGGGGATGATTGTTGGTGAGAAACTGACGCGAATGCTGGAAAGAGCGGAACAAGAGTTTCTCCCAGCGATCATTGTCTCATCTTCTGGAGGCGCACGAATGCAGGAGGGCATTTATTCTCTGATGCAGATGGCAAAGGTCTCAGCAGCGTTGGTCCGATTGGGTGAAAAGAAACTTCCTTATCTGTCCATTCTCTGTGACCCTACAACGGGTGGAGTTGCAGCTTCTTTTGCCATGCTTGGAGATATAATTATTGCAGAACCAAAAGCATTGATCGGCTTTGCTGGCCCCCGTGTTATTGAACAAACGATTAAGAAAAAACTTCCAGAGGAATTTCAGCGTTCTGAGTTTCTTCTGGAGCATGGAATGATAGATTGTATCGTTCCTCGGCAAGAGATGCGAGATGTTGTTGCAAATCTTCTACAGTTACTAAGTCCGAGGTAAGTAAGAGACGATTACGGTATAAACAACATCTTGGTTGATGCTGTGATCGAAGTGGAGAGGGAAAGAGAGTAACAACATTGTTTTCTTTGAAGAGAAAAAAACGTCGTCAGACCTCTATTTATGTTATTGAGAAGCAGCTGCTCAAAAAACGGGTAGTCAATCATCTTTCATTGCACGTTCGAGTCCGTGGGTTTTTTGAGCGAAGAG
>CAZDIO010000163.1:0-49250 GCA_964505555.1 uncultured Bdellovibrionales bacterium | reverse complement strand
TAAGCGTTTATCGAGCCTTTTTTGAATAACACAGAGTTTCACGGAGTTCCACAGAGTTAAATTCATTAACTTTTTTTCTTCACTCTGTGAGACTCCGTGAAACTCTGTGTTAAAATACTTCTTATCTTAATGCCATTCGTATCTGGCACCTTTTGTTCGCTAAGTGGTAACTCCATGAGATAGTTGGGGGATTCGTTTTTGGGTTGATTTTTGAGTAGGAGAGAGACAGTATTTGCGACTATAGTTGTATGAAATTTGGTTGATGTGGAAAGGGTTTTACGTCTTTGCGCATACAGGATAAAACTATGGCGCAAAAGAAACATTTCTAAGGAGATTGTGGTGAGAAGATTAGATCCATTGAAACAATTAAATGATGCCGCTGACCTACTCTACATGCTTGAGCTATTGAGCACAGGACTCTCTAACAATTCTAAAGGAGAGGTCCCTTGGCCAGGCATTCGACTTACTTTGCGACAAGCAAGAGAAGCTGTATTGGGAGCACGAGAAACAGTTGCCGTTGAGTCCGCTCATGCCGTTGAAGCGCCCGTGTCTCGTGAGCGAGTAGAGAGCGAACGACGCAGAAACTCCTCAATTGCGGATAGAATTCTTCAGGTCTCTCCACAAGAGGGGAGGGTTCGAGAACTTGTTGATAACTCCAATGGTCGTACCATCTCTGAAATGAAGATGAGCCCTCACAATAGAGAGAAGCTAGCAAATTCTCGATGAAGCGTGGCTAGCAGAGATGCAAAAATTTTGTTCGATTCTTTCATTGCTTGTCGTTGGGATTTGTAGTGGGTGCGGCCTACAGTCAACACAGATTGACCTCTCCGGAACACAGACGGAACATCGAAAACAGATTCTCCAGGAAGAGATAGATCGTCTTGGAAAATCCGATGTTTCCGTACCCAGTTCTGCAGGAGCACATTACTACTTCATGCTTGGAGAGATCGCCTTAGACGAGGGCAATGTTGATGAAGCGCTCAAACACTACGAAACAGCACGCAGTATTGACGCTGAAGCCTCTCCCGCCCTTCGGAAACGGCTTGCTCAACTCTACATTCGCAGTGGCCGTCTTGGCGAAGCCCTTTCAGAGGTTGATGCTGGACTAGCAGAGCGGCCAGAAGAGGTAGAGTTGTTGCAACTAAAAGCCGGAATTCTTGCCGCCTCAAAAAATATTGATCAAGCAATTCTTGCTTATCGTGATCTGATCAAACGATTTCCAGACAATCAGGATTATTTCATCCTTCTTGCAAGCCTCTATGCACAAAATAACGATATTGAAGAAGCAAAAGGGGTGTTGAAGGAGCTTGTTAAGGAACAGCCCGAGTCTGTCTTTGGTTACTACTACTTGGCGCGAATTGCAGAGATCTCTAACGATCTCCCAGAAGCAGCGCGCTACTATCGGAAGGCAATTTCACTTGATGAGAGTTCAGATGGGTTAAGACTTGATTATGCACGGGTGCTTGCTTCTCAAGGGAAGATGAAAGAGGCGATTGAAGTTTGTCGGCAACTCATTGAGCTTGACCCTAAAAATGTCTCTGCACGAAGACTCTTAGGGCAGTTTCTTCTTCAGGAGAAGAATGTGGGCGAAGCGCTTCGAGAGTTTCAATCTCTTGGTGAAATAGAGCAGGATCCTACGGATACTCGGCTCAAGATCGCTTTAATTAAAATAGAAACCCAAGATTATAAAGGCGCGGAAGAGGAGCTGAATCTTATTCTTGCTGATAAACCAGAAAATACCACAGCTCGTTACTATTTAGCTTCGACGTATGCTTCGTTGGGTAAAAATACAGAGGCAATTAACGAACTGATAAAGATCGAAGAGGATAAAAAAATGTATGTTGAAGCGCAGAGCTTTGCAGCATATCTCCTCCATCAAGAAAAACGATATGAAGAAGCACTTGCCTCAATCAACAATGCGCTGAGACATAAAAAACAAGATGCGGTGCTATTAAGTTTCCGCTCTTCAGTAGAGAGAGATCTTGGCAATCTTGATTCGGCGATCTCCACAATGAAAGAGGTAATTAAGCTTGAGCCAAAATCTGATAAGTATTACTTCACCCTTGGTGTTTACTACGATGAACTGGGGAATAAGAGTAAAGCAATCGAGGCTGTTCGAGAAGCAATAAAGCTTAATCCAAAAAATGCTCCTGCGCTAAATTACTTGGGATATACCCTTGCCGAACAAGGGGAATCTCTCGATGAGGCAATGACCCTTGTGAAACAAGCTCTTTCATTGGAAAAAAACAATGGTTACTACATCGATAGCCTTGCCTGGATTTACTACAAGATGGGGCGGTATCAAGATGCTCTTATCGAGCTTGAGCGCGCTGTGAAAATTGTTGCTGATGATGCTGTTGTTCTTGAGCATTTAGGTCTGGTGCAACGCCAATTGGGGATGAACAATAAGGCTCTGGTTACGTTTCGAAAAGCATTAACGACTGCGCCGCAATCAGATGACCAAAAGGTAGGAGAGAGACTTCAGCAGTACATCGAAGAGTTGGAATCAGGACAAATTCGACAAACGAGTGAAAAATCAGAATAGTTCATTAGGGAGTTTTCTTTTTCTTCTCACCCTTCTTCTCTTTCTTTCTTCCTGTCGGCCAAAGTTGATCCCACAAACATTTGCTGGTTGGAAAGAAGGGAGCACACAAGAACTCTACGGTGTTTTGGAACGACTGTCTCAGAGCGAAAAACAGGTTCGTAGCATGCGAGTGCTTCTTGATGGGGTGGCGCATGAGGGAGTTACAAAATCGGGCTTTCAACAACGAGTTGTTTTTCATCGCCCTGAGCAACTCAGATTGGAGATCTTTGGAACGTCAATGAACCGCTTAACAAATATCATTGTTGCCAACGGCTCACAGATTAAAGCACTCGACATTGAAAAATCTCTTGGATATCAAGGTCAAGCAAATAGAGAGAATATTGCGAAGCTTCTCCCGCTTCCAATCTCTTTAGAACAAGCCATGCTCTGGTTTGCTGGACGCTTTTTCCCCCCGGTCGATGGAAGATTCATGAAGGGAACACTTCTAAAAAGCCCCGATGCAAAACGAACAATGGTAGAGCTTCTCTATAATGACGATCGGCTCTATCGGCTCACACTTGCTAACTCTCCAGCGATGGAACTTCTGGCAATAGAAGAGAGGACATTCCTTGAGGATCAGGTTTTGTTTTACACCGAGTATCAATACGATGATGCAAAGCGAAATGCCTCGGAGCTGCTCGTGCCTCATCAGATACAACTTTCAATTCCTCAGTCAGGTTTTTTTCTTCAGCTTACGCTGAAGCAGAGCGTATTAAATCCATCATTGAGCGATAAGGATCTAGAGAGATTGTTCGAATTTCGCTTTCAGGAGGGGATCGATATTCAGGATTTAGACAGAGTCCAAGAAAAACAGAGAGGATCTGACCACCATTGATTTTTATACCTAATCAGCTTACATTTGTGCGGTATTTCGGTGGTTACATAGGATGTAAGTTTTTTAAGGACCTCCTGATGAGAACCGAGAGTTAGGCTAACCATGAACGAGCTAAAAATTTTTGCAACTGGCGGCACGTTAGATAAGATCTACTTTGATAAGAAAAATGAATACCAAGTGGGTGAACCGACCGTTCATGAAGTCCTTTCACGTGGGCATGTGGTTTTTAATTATGAAGTAGAGTCTCTTTTACGAAAAGATAGTCTTGATATGACCGATGAAGATCGAAAGATGATCTTTGAGAAAGTAAGTAAAGCTCCGGAGCGATATATTCTTATCACCCACGGAACAGACACCATGGTTGAAACGGCTAAGGTGTTACAAGGAATAACAGATAAAACTATCGTGTTGACTGGTTCCCTGGAGCCCGCACGGTTTCGGGGTAGTGATGCAGATTTCAATATCGGATGTGCTATTGGAGCCGTCCAATCACTTGATCCGGGAGTGTATATCGCCCTCAACGGTCGAATCTGGAATCCCTTACGCTCCAAAAAGAATGTTGGCCTTAACCGATTTGAAGATGTGAAAAGCTAAGAGCCTTTAACAAATAAAAACGCCTGTCGTTGCGAGCCGGGAGGCCCGGCCGCCAGACGAAGCGAAGCAATCTCATACTACAAATAAGGGTCCGAGATTGCTTCGCTTCGCTCGCAACGACAGGAAGGGACTATTCATTTTGTTAGAGGCTCTAAGACTGGCAGAGAGAATAGTCTCTCTATTTTTCTCGTTCTGAAAGAGATTGCTCTCCTGAGCGTAAGCCCAGATGTGCTGCTTGGAGGTTAATGAGCATGACCACGAGTCCGGTACTTGTTACACTGATTCCATACTGGGTCGGGGAGAGATCGAGTGCGACGGAGTTCATCGCGGTAACTATCAGTAAGATACTTGCAGGAATGGTGGTAATAATCACTAGTGCCAACGAAAGAAGCATATAAATAAGGCTTCCAAAGCTCGCAGTAACCTGGGCGATAGTTTCCCAACGAAAATTTCCATAAACCGCACCGATTCCGATTGCAAGCCCCACCGTTCCAATACTTAAACAGACAGAGATAAAAGCACTGGCAGCTACGGCTGGAAGCGGTACTCCAGAGGCAAGTGCTCCAGAGAGAAATAAAATAAGCGAAATAATACCAACAGGAAGTAGCCAAGTAAGAAATTTACGGCGAAGAATCTGTCGAATGGTCATCGGTGAGGTGCGAATAATCCAATAACTTGTTCCTTCGAGGCTAATTGAGGGAAAGACAAACCGAGTGGTAATCGCTGAAAGCACACATCCTCCCAGTAAGATATTGGCAATACTTAAGATCGTATGCCACCACAGAGAGATCTCTGGTGCAAAAGTTGGTGAGCTTCCTAGGGTGCGAAAATTATAGAGGTAGAAGGCAGTAAGTGTAAGGAGTAACAACAGCTGGATACCTTGAACAGGATCTCGAAGAAACATTCGTGCTTCCTTGTAAGCAAACGCATGAAGTTGTGGGGAGGAGGGAAATATAAGTCGACTGAGGCGCGCTAAGACAATAGAAGAAGGAACCGTGGAGCGTTTCTTCCCCTCAAGTGAGAGCATCCACCCTCTCATAAAAAGTCTTTGAAAGAGAAAGAACCCAAAAAAGAGAATTATGAGGGTTGAACTGAAAGTGATCATTACATAGTGAGGTGAATTCTTATTATCATTGAAATAGCTACCAAGAATTGATGAGATCCAAGTAGGAGGGAACCAAAAGGGTGTTGGAGTTTTTAATTTAGCAAGAAATTCAACTGAAGAATGAATCTCAACATGGTTGAGATGATTTTCTAATCTCTCCCCATGTTCATTGAGTTGAAGGTAGGCGATACTCAGAGAGATAGCAAAGAGAAGTCCAACTGAAAATAGTTCACGAATACGATCGGACGGGAAGATGTTTACCACACAGGTAACTACTATAAAACCTACAGCGGCAGGAATGAGTAAGAAAGGAACTGAGAGTACAATGATCGAGAGAAGAAAGGACCAGGAAAGTTGAAACACGGCAAAAAATGCTAAGGCAGCAGGGACTCCAAATAAAATCAGTAACCAACTTGAGTTAAGCGCTGTTTGGAAGAGTCTTGCTAAATACAGTTTTTGAGGCTTAATCGGTGCGCTCAGTAAGAGCGGAAGATCTTGAGCCGCATAGAAAAAACCAAAGGCTGCTACTGTATTTGAAAAAACTAAAAGCACAAAAAAACTATTTAATGTAAATTCAATGAGCGTTACTGGAAGTGCTCGATGAAAGCTCTCTGGAAGTTCTTCTTTATTCAAGGCTTCGATTAGAAATGAACGGACGAACAGGTAGCTACTGATCATGATCAGCAGAAACAGGATCGAGATCAGAATCTCTCGTTCTCGTTGATTTTGCTTTCCTACAAAATTATTTTTGTAAGCAAGCCATTGCGGTCTTAGGAGTGTTCCGGGCATAACTCAGCTTCTTGGATGATCTGCAAAAAAACATTTTCAAGATCTGCTGATTCATGCTTTGCCTGGGCATAGAGGTCATCAAGGGTGCCAAGGGCGAGAATCTTCCCTCTTTGAATAATGGCCAGTTGGTCAGCGACCTCTTCTGCAACCGAGAGCGAGTGCGTGGACATGAAGATTGTTAAACCCGCATCTGCGCGTTGTCGAAAGGTATCTTTAAGAAGCTTTGCCCCTCGTGGATCAAGTCCCACCATCGGTTCATCGACGATTAATACTTTTGGATCATGGACAAGAGAAGAGCACATTAAGAGTCGTTGCTTCATTCCGTGAGAGTAACTATCAATGAGGTCGTGTTGCCACTCCACAAGCCCATAAATTTCAAGAAGTTCATCAATGCGTGATGTCGCCAGGCGGTACGAGACTTGGTAGAGATCGGCCATAAAATGGAGAAACTCACGCCCGGTGAGTTTTCCATACACGTAAGGATGATCAGGGATGACTCCCATTGATGATTTGGCTTCAATTGGTTGTTTTTGAATATCGTATCCGCAGATTTCCACCGTTCCTGCGGTAGGACGGAGCACTCCGGTCATCATCCGAATGGTGGTTGTCTTTCCGGCACCATTAGTTCCTAAAAAAGCAAATATCGTTCCCTGTTTTATGGAGAGACTAATGTTATCTACAGCGGTAAAGGTGCCGTAGTGTTTAGTGAGATTTTTTATTTCAATCATCGTGGATGTTTCCTATTTGGTCCTAGAAATAAGGGGGATAGTAAGAAGTTGATGATAGGGATCGAGATCGAGTGCTTCACCTTTGTTCCGTAATGTTTGCTGACAGGTGTTTGTTTGCGCGGAGGTTGCCTCGGTAACGGTGAAGAGAGTTTTGCTTGAAGATGAGTAATGAAGTGAATTCTGTAACACTCCTTCAATAGTTGGAGGGAACCGAAGGGAATAGTGTTTGGGGATAACCTCACTTAAATAAATTGGCTGAGGAAGCGGAAAGGTTAACTCTCGCTGGGAGTGAGGAGTTTTTATCCGCACAATCAACATCTCACTACTAAAGATATCTTGCGTGATTACAAACGAGGATTCTCCAAATGTCAGCCTTCCCTCAACCTGTTTCAGAGTCTTGTAAGGGGAGAAGCGTAAGTTCAGAGAGAAATTACAAAGAGATGCCTGGGTGTGGTGCGAAACTTTTAGCTCTCCACGCAGTGAAAATTCTGGCTCCCCTTCGGCTTTTAATTCGCTCTCAAGGTGTCCGATGCAGGAGTGGGGGTTGTTTTTGGCAAAGAGCGTCCATGAACGGCTACTTTCGACTAAAAAAGAATCAATAAACCGTCCAGAATTTTGATAGTTTGCTGCAAGCACCTGAGTACCATTATAAAGGGAGACACTTGCAATAAGCAGTGAAAGACTAGCAATCAGCCGAGCGCCAAATGTTCGCCCAATCAATAGTTTCCCCCGGGTAGGGTTTAGGTTAGTGCTATCGTTATTTGAATTGAGGCTCATCGGATCTTCGAAGTGTTTTGTTTATGGTATTTAGACTCAAAATATTGCCCATCGTAGCTGTTTTAATGGCATTTTCATTTGTTGCAGAGCTTCAAAATGTAAGTGCCTCCCCACGACTTGGGCTGTGGATTGAGGCTGAGGGGACAAATCGACCCTTTACAGATGAGAGATCTTTTAAAAAACTAACGGACTTTATAACCAATACCGCGAAATTTACCGATTTATATTGTCAGGTATATAGAGGGGGACGATCATGGTTTCCTTCGATGGTGGCGGATGCTTCACCCTACTTCGAGGCAAAAAAAGGTTCTCTTGATCCTTTGCGAG
The DNA here is from genome assembly GCA_964505555.1 of uncultured Bdellovibrionales bacterium. Lineage (GTDB taxonomy): Bacteria > Bdellovibrionota_C > UBA2361 > SZUA-149 > CAZDIO01 > CAZDIO01. The sequence goes on along the minus strand of CAZDIO010000163.1, from coordinate 41,511 downwards.
AAACTATTGATTTTGCCCACGCACATAACCGTAAAATTCATGCCTGGGTTAATGTACTGCGCCTTGCTCAAGATGGAAATGTTCCCCTGCTTAGGGTGGTTGGGAAAGAGGCGGCACTCACCGATAGCGAGGGCCACTCCCTTCTCTTCTATGATGAGGAGGGAAAGCCGCCCAATGACTCTCGAAGTGAGGGCTCAAAATTAGATACCCCCGGAATATGGCTCGATCCCTCCTCTCCAAAGGTTCGAGGATACATCCTTGAAACGATCCGCGATCTGATTACGTTCTATCCTGATCTTGATGGCGTGCATCTTGACATGATCCGCTATCCTTTTTCGGTATCCGCGGGAGAAGGAGGAAAGAAGGTTAGCTATGGTCACTCAACAGAGAGTGTGGCGCGATTTTTACAGATCTATCCCCATCATACGTCTGCTCAAGGGGAACAGTGGAATAACTGGCGGCGCTCGCAGTTAACGCTTCTTGTTGCTGAAATACACGATCTTTTACGAGAGACTGCTCCCCACATGGAGCTTTCTGTGGCAGGGCTTGCCAGTGTGGAGCGAGCATATCAAAGCGCCTTTCAGGACTGGGCGGGGTGGCTCCGTGGTGGTCTTGTCGATACTGTTTTGCCCATGAACTATACGGCAGATACCAAGTACTCGCGAGAGATTGCCCAACGAGCAATCGCGCAACGAAGTAGCGGCTCGGTCTTAATGGGACTTGGTGCATGGCTCCTCATTGATCACCCCTCTGGACTTATTGATCAGGTGCGAGGTGCTCTTGATTCCGGAGCAAATGGAGTCGTCTTGTTTTCTTATTCTAATTTAGAGAGTCGGAGCGGAAGGGAGGTTACGAGGAAAGTCGGAACGTTTGTTTTGAACTACGGTCAAGCAATCGTGCAAGCACAATCTGAGTGAGCTTGCCAATCTGCTGTTGGGCGCACTCGCTCTCTTCGATAGCCTCAGAGATTGCGCAGATTAGATCCCCGAGGGTTGTTTTAACCACGGTTGATTTGCCAAGAGAGCTGAGTAATGATTTTTCTTCCATAAGAGCATTTCCTGCTTTTATTATTTGATGCAGGAAGATGCGCGAGAGGCAGAGAAAAAAAGAAAAAAGTTTTCTTTTTTTTGATTTGCACCCTTTTGTCCTTACGGCGAATGAACATTTTTGTTTCTTAGCGGTTTTTTTGCGATGCAAACATTTAGCTTCACAGCGATAATTACGGTGTACACAAATGTGCTTGATTGTTTTATCCGGAAAAGCCTAGTGAAATGTTAAAGCCTTACTTGCCTATTTATGGAGTCTTCGTTAGGTTAATTGTGTTGTTTTGCTGTTGTTTTTATGCCGGAGTGGTGGAATTGGCAGACGCGCTGGACTCAAAATCCAGTGGGGGCAACCCCGTGAGAGTTCGACCCTCTCCTCCGGCATGTATTGGAGGGCAGCTTTTGACCGAATCCTGCGTTGCGGGAGATTGCTGTGGTGCTCATGTGCAGGAAGCACATTCCGCTCCTCACAATTCCCGCGCCTTGTCTTCGGTCAAAAGCTGCCCTCCAATACATGCCGGGGGTTGTCAACAAGAGTTTAAAAGAGAACGGATCTTAAAGTAACCGAAAGGGTATGCCCTCATGTTGATACCTTATGATCGTGTTTTGAGTGTTGAGGAGAGGAAGCACCTTGATGCGGTGAAGGAGTTGTTGCGGGCGGTGGAAGGGGATGTGACGGGGTTTATTGCAAATCACCGGCAGAACTCTACCGGATGGTACCCACATGAAGTTGTGCCTTGGGGACGAGGTCAGGATTATATTGAGGTGCCCTGGAGAGAGGAACACAATAGTTTACGGCCTGAAATAGTTGTTGCCCTGGAAACAAATCTGCTTACCGAAGATAACCTCCCTTATTATCATGCTCAGATTGAACGCATGCTTACGCTTGGTGGACCGTGGCAGGAGTGGAATCGGTTATGGACGGCGGAAGAAAATGTTCATGGAGCGGCACTCCGTGATTATCTTTATCTGATGCGCGTGATGGACCCAGTGCAGATAGAGGATAACCGGTATGGGATGATGGAGACCGGATTCGATCGGCACTTTAAAGACCCACTAGAGATCTTTACTTATACGGCAGCGCAAGAGCTTGCGACTCGGGTTTCTCATCTCCGTACGGGACAAAAAGCAGATGAGCCTGTAGTGCTTAAGCTCCTTACGTTGATCGCACGAGATGAGAACTTTCACTTCGTGTTCTATCGTTCTGTTGTTTCTGCTATGCTCAAGCTTGCGCCTGAGTTAGTGCTTCCAGCAATGATGAATCAGCTCTATAGTTTTGAGATGCCAGGAAGTGGAATGACAAATTTTGAATTGCGAAAGGCAATGATTGCCGATGCAGGGATATATGGGGCACGGGAGCATCGTGATATGGTGATTGCGCCGTTACTTCGCTTCTGGGCGATTGATAAACTCACCGGTCTTTCTCCAGAGACACAAAAAGTGCAGGAACGAATTCTTCGTCTAGAAAAAGTCCTCGATCGCATGGTGGAGAGACAGGAACGAAGTTCAAAAAAAACGGACTAGAGTCGTTCTATTGTAGGGGCGGAGTTAACTGCTTCGAGATTGCTTCGCTCCGCTCGCAACGACAGGGAGACGATTTCTTGCTACACGTAAAGTGGAACTGCTTTAGTAGTTATATTTTATAATGGGAGGGGAGGTTTTGTTGAAGGTTCTGATGTTCCTGTATAAATTTCCCATCCCTTATTGACTGTAGGTTCCGCGCAATGAGTTCGTGCACCTCATGAGAGATCTCCTTTAAGCTCTGTCCGGGAACCTGTGGAAACGGCGCTCCGATCACCACGGTAATTTCGGTAGCAAGTGGAAGAGGAAAGAGTTTTCTGGCTAATTTCCAGGGGCCATCGAGAGTAACAGGAACGATCTCTGCCTCTGGTGCGGCTTGTAGCAAAGCAGCAAGCCCCGCCGGTCGAAACCGTTTCAGAGCACCATCTTTAGCTCTTGTTCCCTCTGGGAAGAGGACTGTAGCAAAGTTCTCTTCAACCATGCGCGTTCCTAGTTTTTTAATCTCCTCAATCGCTTGCTGAGCGTTGTCACGGTCAATGATCGCACTTCCTCCATGGCGCAAGTTAAAAGAAACGGAGGGGAGGGATCGGGAGAGCTCTTTTTTTGCAATATATCGTGGATAATGTTCGGCAAAAATAGTGTGCAAAATCGGCGTATCAAAAAGAGATTGATGATTAGAAATAAGGATGTACGGTTTCTTGGGATCGAGTTTTGCAAAAGAGATCACATTGATTTGGATACCAAAGAGGGTAAGAACTTTAACAAAGGCGCGGTTGAGACGAAATACAGAATCTCGATGATGGAGAGGGCTACGACGGATGGCAATTCTTTGGATAAATTCAAAATAGATAAGGACTCCGAGTAATGAAAGGCAAAAGAACGGAGAGAAAAGCCAGTCACGAAGGCGTATCGTTGGGCGGAGCTTCTTATTGCGCTCTCCTGGCAATGTGTTTTTAATTTTGTTTTCACTCATCGGGGGTTTGAGGAGTTGAATTTTGATAAAACCGATCTCTCCAGCGAACAAGAAAGGGAGTGAGAGGAGAATTTGTAGTCTGTGCAAGTTCTAGGAATTTATCAGTTTGGAGGGCAATGTGCATACAAAGAGTTTTTTTTGTTTCTGAAGGAGCGAGATGGAAATGCCGAATCCGATCAAGCCATGCAGCAAGGGCGATCTTCGAAGCTGCTGCGGGGAGGTGTGCTTGTTGGGCAGTAAGCTCTTCGGGAGAGAGTTGAGAGAGTAAGGAAAGATTAAGAATATCTTCATCAATCACAGTGGCTGGAATGAGCTCTCTGCGGAGATCGGGGATCGTCGCAAGGAGTGCCGAGGTAACGACACGGGAGTCTTTTTCTTGAAGTTGGTCGATGAGAATTAAAGCAACTCGAGCAGGTCTTGGATTGTAGGAAGAGTTCTCTGCACGTATAAAGTCAATTTCACCGGCACCGCCACACTCTATTGCGACCATAAACGTATTTTCGATAAACACGAGATCTGATGGGGTAAAAATTCGTTTTAATGTTCCTAAAAGATGGGGAGAGAGTTGAGCAAGCGCCATTAAAAAAAATGGTTAATGGTTATAATAATTTACAAGTTTTGAAATTATAGGTAAAATACCCGAAAAATGGAAGTCTTGCTCTTTCCGTCTTAAGTTGAGGGAATTTCTTACAAAACCGCAACTCCACGAGTTTCTTTCAATGGCAAATAGAAAAGGGCTTCAGATGCGAAAAATTAATGTTGTAAGCGCTGTTTTTTTGCTTCTTGTTTTTAGCAATCAAGCGCTCTGTGATTATATTCCTCCAGGAAGTGTCTCTGTTCAAACGACAAGCTATCATCCGGGAAAGGCGAACCTGCGTCAGGGAACATATCGTTATGCCGTATCTTGGCAGGGAATTCCCGTTGTGAAGGCAAAGGTAGTGGTCAGTAGGAGTGGAATTGCAACCCTCAAAGTTGATGCGTTTGCGCAAACGGTAAGTGGGATTCGTTGGCTTTATAGCTTAAAACATCAAACAACAAGTATCTTTCATGAGAGTTCACTTCGTCCAGTAAATCTCGTCGTTGATCAAACAGAGAACAAACGATCTCGTCGGAGAGAAGTTAATTTTCTTGAGGATGGTTCAGTGAGCACCGCCCTATGGAAGAACGGAAAAAAAGAGGGTGAAAATACTTTTTTACCAAAAAATGAGATGTTTGATCCGATATCTGCGGCATTTTTGGCTCGAACGTTGCCGATTGAAGTAGGAAAGCAATTCTCCTTTGATGTCTATAATGGAAAACACCGCTATCTGATTACCTTCACCGTTGAAGATCGGGAGTTTCTTGATGTGCATGGAGTGTCGCAAAAAGCCTTTCGTGTTTCGCCAGCGGTAAAAAAGCTTACCGATTCAGAAGGGGAGAAGAAACTTCAGCACGCACGGCTTTGGATCTCAGACGATGACAATAGGGATGTTTTACGGCTTGAAAGCAAGGTATGGATCGGCAAAATCACCGCACAATTGATCGACTTTACTCCTGATGAAGAAGTTGTCGATAGTGGAACTCTTCGTGCGCGGTTGGAAGAATCTCAAGCCAAGAAGCCTCAAAGAGAGCAAATTCCAGAGATCGCTTCGCCGTAGAGAAGACCTATCAGGGTAATTTCCAAATCTCAATGAAGATTAAAAAGTGCTCAATAGGGTATTGTTACTGGTCAAGTGCCGCTTTCTCGCCTGTATTCGGATCTTCACCCAGCGTGCTATATTCAAATGACCATTCTAGGTATCTCTTCTTAAAAAGCCGGCTCTTTCCGCTGTGTTAACAACGGTAAAAATTAAAGAAATCTTTTTCTTCTGACGACTATTCTAAAGAGATAGGCTGCTAGATGATCTCACTGGTTTCTGATGCTATCATACTTTTAGGTTTCTTCAGGTTTTCGTGATCATCCGCAGCCGTCTCGTAATGGAAACATTATCTGGAAGGTAAGACTGCAATATAAAAGTTATGGCAGACTACGATAAAAAAGAAGAATCTCTACCCTCTTACGTTCTTAGTGAACTTGAAGATCTTACTTATGATATCGCAATTCTTACGGAGATCGTATCATCTTTAATACACCTTAAAGAACCTAATCTCTGTGCGCCGCGTCTCCCAAGCGACACCAGCAAACATTAGATACGCTGGTCGTAATTCATACAAAGTAATATTTATTGTTAGAATTGTGTTCGAATGCTCATTCAGTGATTGAATAGCCTCTGCGTACAGGCTTTAATGGGGAAAGCAGAGAGTAGTGAAAGGTTGCTCCCAGGTTCTTCGCTGCGGTTTGGTGCGATTGTATTTTATTGTCACAAGCTGAATTATGAAGGGAGGGAGAGTATATGGGAAGATTATCCGAAATAAAATCACGGTTATTACGCCTGAAGAAAGCCTGTCCAACACGACTCAGTATTCAACATAAGACCGGGGACTTTGAAAATGTACGCTCGGTATTTGATGATGTGATTTCGCGTCAACAATACATCATTGAGATCCTTGACCAGATGGTGATGTTTGTCGAATTTCAGGAAAACGAAACACACTTTGAAAGAAAGTGCATGAACGGTTAGGCGCCGCTCATGTAACTTCTGTAAATTTGGAATTGAACACAGAGTTTCACGGGGTTACACAGAGTAGAGGAAAAAGGCTTTTAGATTAAACTCTGTGCAGCCCTGTGAAACTCTGTGTTCAATGAAGATCCTAAATAAGTTTTCGCGTTATATACTGACGATCACTGGACTTCAGAAAGGAGGATCACGTCTCGTCGGGGATCGATTTTATCGACTTTTAAGAGGACTCGATCACCAGGTCGTTTCGTTGTTTTGACGCGTCGGTCGTTTTTATAGCCAGGGGGGAGAAATGTTTGCAAAATATAGAGTGTGTCGAGTTCGGCAAGCGGTCGAGCGAGATCGGTCTTGATAACGGTGGCTCCGAGCTCTCGAATTCCCCCCTGAACAAGAAACTTTAGTAAAAAATAACGCTCGCGCTCTCTCTGAATGCTTTGCGCTTCAGCAAGTGATACTTCTAAAGAGGAGATCAATCCGCTTAGAGTATCATGGGAATAGAAAGGGCGCTGATCGAATAAAAAAGATTGAAGTTGCCGTTGGTTGATCAGATCAATGGCTCGTCGGATGGGAGAGGTCAGCTGAGCATACACTCCTAGTGCAAGGCCAAAGTGCTTTAGCGGTTGTACCGTGTTGATAGAACGCTTGAGAAAACTTCGCCGGAAATACTCACGGGCAATCCCATCTTCGATTTCAAGTCCCTGTTCAAAAAGATTCACATCCGGAGCTTCTTGCGTGCGAAAAATCAGAGGGAAGCCATGCTCCTTTGCATAGAGGCCACCAGTCTCATTGGCCAAAATCATCAATTCACCGACTAGGCGGTGAGAAGAACTGTCTTCTCCCTGATCTTCAAGACGAATTACCCCATCCTCGCAAATTGTGGGATATGGTTGTCTCCGACTAAATTGAAACGCGCCGTTATCAAGACGGTGTTGTTCGAGTGTCTCACAGATACGAGACAAATTATGTAGTATTTTTTGAGTTTGGTCAGTTGGTTCATGGCTGAGGATGGTGTCAACTTCGTCATAGGAGAAACGTCTTTTAACGTTTATTAATGAAGGGACAATTTCTCGTTTTACTATTTCAAAAGCTTCGTTGAAGGAGACAAAAAAACTCAAGCTCCCTCGGTCCTGTCCTTGATGAAGGCTGAAAAAATCCTCAGAGAGGTTTTTCGGAAGCATCGGGAGGTAGAGATCGGGACAATAAATGCTTGTGCCTCGGTAAAGCGCTACGTCATCAAGGATTGATTGCGGTTCGATCAGTGAAGCTGCATTTGCGATGTGAATTCCGATTCTGTAGCCTCCGGGAAGCTCTTCTAAGGAGAGGGCATCGTCTACGTCTTGAGTAGAGGGGCTATCGATGGTGAGTGTAAAAAGTGAACGCAAGTCAGTTCTGGGAAGGGTTTTTTTTAATTGGACATTACGTGCGGCATTCAATACTTCTTCAGAAAATGTTTTTGTTCGACCGTATCGAAGAACGGAGAGATTTTCATCTTCTGTGAAGTGTTTACATGCAACAAGGAGATGAAAGGCTTTGTCCTGAAGATCTCCAGGGAGATCTTTTTTTGTTCGTTCGGCTACGCGTTCAAGCAGAGTTTGTGCCTCTTTTGCTTGGGGTGAATCTGGGCCAAAAACTGCTAGATCCTCAATGAGTGCAATTGGTTCTGGAAGATTGACCATGTTGCCCCCAATGCGTTTGGCTATGGCATCAACAAGCTCATTTTGAAGACGCTCCTTTTCTTCCTCAGCTTCCAACTTTCGTTGCAGTTCCTCGACAATTTCTAATGTGCGTGGTTCGTATGTTATTTTTTTTCTTTTAAAATAAAGTTTATCTGTCAACAGTTTACGTTTGGTGGCCAGTCGATTTTGCAGTGAGTCCTCACCGAGTGCCAATTCGGTAATCTCTTTAATGCTTACTTCGGCAAGCTCGCCAAGAACGGTCTCCCAAACTGCTTTGAGATCAACCTGTTGAACGATTGTTGCAGTTTCTTCTTCGAGGCGCTTAAGAAAAGAGAGGCGTTCACCAGAATTTGTGGGTGCTTTTCCTGGAAAAAGATAGAGGCGTGTTGCCGGAAGCTCGCTTTCTCTCCCATGTTCAGAGAGAAGCGACCATTTCCCTTTTTTCTCTTCAAGCACAATGGCAAGTACTGGCTTGCCATTGTGCTCATATTCGACAACAGAGCCTGGTTCAATCCGTGAGGATTCTTTGTTTTGAATAGACTTTAATTGAACACGACCGAGTGGCATGTGTATTTAATCCAATGGGTATCTGTGAGTGTTTACGTAAGCAAGCATCCTCTTAAGGAGGAGCCTATAACCTATGGGTTAGCGGGGCAAGTCGCTATTGATTTATGCGGAGTTTGTTTCTTCGACGAAGGTTTATCCCGATGAGCGCAGAGCCAAGAAGGAGCATCGTTGCCGGTTCCGGTATTTCATTTCCAGTCACTCTCACATTATCAAGAATCCCGGCACCGTATCTGTGACCGCTGTTGTCAAACCAAAAAGCGATCCAGAGACTGGGTGCTCCTGTTGGGAGAAGATAATCTAGAATGGAGCTGCCGTGAGAGCGCGCATAAACAATCTTTGTCCAATCTGTTTGGAACCAAGAGTGTCCACGATTTTGAAAATTCGTAACATGATCTGAATCTACAGGAAGATCTCCTAGGTAATACCCGACGCGGAGATTGTCCTCGTCATGGAGGCCAACAGTTCTCCAGTCAAAGCTGAGCAGAGGATTCTCTATGTCAACAGTGTTGATCTGAAACATAATTCCTGTGTCGTCAGTAACTGTGCCGTAATTTCCCTCACCAAAGAGTAAATGATGGCCGATACCAACATCACTGATGATATTGTTAGAAGATCCCGACTGAAACCTCACGGCCTCCCATCCTGAAGTGCCGTTGAGGATGCCAGCTCGAAAGGCAGCAGAGTTTGCGTAACTATCAAAGTTGTCTTCAAAAAGATTTGTGGCAACTGCGGAGCGAAGAAAGATGCCTTGAACTACGAAAACAAAAAACAAAACGTAGACGACAAACTTCTTACACATAGATTTACGACTCCTCAATAAAGTTGAAACCCTCCTTTCGGAGAGAAGGCATCAAAAATGAAAATTATTGTCACGGTCAGTATCGCTTTTTGTTACAAAAAGCAATGAAGGATCAGGGCAAACACGACAAATCCGCTAGTCTTTGTCAGAAAACGGGTCAGGCAAGCTCTCTTCCTCGTCTTCTGTGTTTTTTGTTTTGTTTTTACCATCTTTTAAGTGATCAGTTTTAGCAAGCATGTCTTTAACCCTAATCCGTGCGGTATGGGTTGGTTCCATCTCAAGGGCTGTTTTTGATGTTTCTTCAGAACGTAGAAACTCTGGTTTATTTCGAGAGACCTCTCCCCGACGCCTTCGTGCTTCAAAGAGAGCACAAAGAGCAACAATAGCGAGCACGACAATAATGATAATTTGTAGAACGCTCATCAGTTAGACCTCACACCTATTCTAGCAAGTTATTCCTTCTTAAGGAAAGCGTTAATTCCCTCCACTGCAACGGCCAAAATAGCGAACAGAAACTCCTTTTGTTGCGGCAAAGCAGGGGCTTGCGTGAGTAACGTTGTCGCACCCACAGACCTCCTGAGTTTCATCAGGGCAAGTAGTGGGTCTTGCCTTGCAGAGGCCCTCACGGTCAATGCCCCCACACTCTTTTTCATAGAAGCAATACATCGTGCTTGGACACTTGCGGGATCCTAACCCGCCGCAGGTGATCTGTGTAGGCCCTGTATTGCAGGAGCAAAAAGAGAGAAGCAAAACAAAAACAATGTGCAATCTCATATTATCCTAGACTTTTTAGGGCAGCAGCTTTTTCTTTAATTACCGTGAAGGGATCCTTATTTTTTGATTCTTTGACGATGAGTTTTATCTCTTCGATGAATTTTGGAAGGGAGTTGTTGCATACTTGATAAAGATCTTCAAAAAGCTGGAGACGATCGAGATAGAGGTGGTGTGCCATAATAGAGGCATTTGATAGTTTTTCTCCAGCAAGGAAATATCCATTTGTTTGTAACTGTGAGCGAAGTGCTTGCCACCGAACTACCGCGTTATGAAACACCGTATCTCGGCGATCGAGAGTTTCTTTTTCAGAAAGATTCATTGCATAGAGTTCGATCAGTTGTGCTCTTGTTTCTTCTAGATGTTTTGCAAATACTTGTTCATCGGCCCAGGCTCTGCTGGCGAGATCTGCTAGCGAGGCATTCTTTTTCTTTTTATAGAACTCTTGGACGCCAATTGCTCCAATGAAGTTTGCCAGTGTTTCATTAAAAGAAACATTGTCTTTTATCCAAACAGTGTTGTGTACAATCTCATGGATAACCGTATTGACGAGGCGAGTCTCATCTAATTGGATCACGGTTGAGAGCACGGGATCGTTGAACCATCCTAAGGTGCTAAAGGCCACACTTGGTCGAAGATAGGTGTCTAGATTTTTCTCTTCAAGGCGTTTGATTTCACGTTGTGCATCTTGTTTTTCAAAAAAGCCCTTATAGGGAATGCTGCCCACAATAGGAAACCACCACGTTATCGGTTCAAATGAAGTTTTCTTCGCACCACTTACTACCCATACAAGAACATCACGATCGATTTTTGAATAATAGGTGAAGCTCTCTTTTGGTTTTAATCCAAGTTCCGCCGCAAATTCTCGTGCTTCTAAGACGAGGGCTAATTTGTCTTTCAGGCCGGGCTCAATTTGAGAAGAGGTGAGAAGCTTCTCGATTTTTTTTCGACGAAGGAGAATCCCTGCTTCTTCCCATCCCGCACGAACGAGGTATGGCGAACAGGAAAAAAAACTCACGCAGGAGAGCACTAACAGAAAAAAAATGAGAGCTCGTCGGTTTCGAAACATCGTTCCAGTCTACCCTGTGGTTGCAGCAGGCGCAGGATCTGGTTTTGTCATGACAGAACCAGGTGGAAGGACGAGAGCGCTTTCTAGCGTTGCAGCTCCTTCGGGAGCATACAGATTAATACCAAGAAGAGAGGAGATAACGACCTCTCCAAGAACATCATACCCATCGATATTAGGATGAAGTCCCTCTGGGAGGTTTAGTAAGACGCAGGAGGGGATCTCGCAGGTGTTTGAAAAGGCATGGTAGCTGTCTGCTAAGGACACTGAATTAAAAGCACCGAGACGGATCAATTGTTCATTGTAGCGGACAACGAAAAAATTTTGTCCGCCATGACCGCAACAGGTTGGTGGGGGGGAAAAAAGAACTGGGGTTATCCCTAATGTTTGGGCGATATTTATAAGGGTTTGCAGGCGGTGAAAGTAGACCTTCGCATCAACGCGTGCTCGCGCATCGTTTGACCCGCCGCCAATAATCACGATATCGGGTCGTTTTCGAGGTACCTCTACGGCAAATCTCTCCATCCCTCCTTCTGTGAGCGTCTCTCCCGGCTCTCCTAAATTAAATACATTAATATGGAGAAGAGCTTCGATTCGGAGTGGATAGCCAGCCTCTTGGGTTGGATGTTCGATAACCTCAACCTCTTCATGGGGAGCGATAAAATCGCCAACGCCTCGAGTGATGCTATCTCCAAATGCAACAATATCGAGCCTCCCATCTCCGTTTCGATCTTGAAGGAGGGAGTTTGGGAGTAAGTCAGTTAACGTTACGGGTTGAGTTTGTTGAGCGCTCAGCGAAGAGGTGCAGGTAAGAATGAGGAAAATCATTGCACCAACGGCCTTTGTCAAAGTTTTTTCAACGTTCATTTTCTTCTCGTATTTGTTTGACTACGTTTAGGAACAACTACAGGTTTTTTATCTACAGGAGATGTTTTTTCTGGTGTGTTTACCTCAACTAACTCCTTTGGAATTGGGGGTGGCGGGGGGAGTGAATTCCAACTTGGGTAACGAAGGAAGCCATCACCTTCGGTCACTTGAGTAACTGCTTGGGTGTTTAGGTCAAGAAGAAACAGCTGAAAGTCTCCCTTGTCTACCTCTGATTCAGCAACAAAAAACACTTTTTGTTCATCGTCTGACCAGGACGCGTCAAGCTCTCTGCCCGGCATCGTCGTTAACTCTCGGGGCTTTCCCCCTTTTTCTTGGATCCAGAGATCGAACTCCTTTTCATGTCCATAGGAAAAAATAAATGAGGCTCCATCAGGACTCCAGGTGGGGGAGTTAAAACTTTGAAATCCGTTTGTAAGGAGCTTGCCTTTACTTGTTTTTAGATCAAAGAGCATGATGTCATTTCCTGGCCAATAATCAGAGGTGGTAAAAAGCAGCTCGTTTTCACGGGGGGACCAGCGGGGAAATGTGTTTTGCTTTTTTGTATTTGTAATTTTTCTAGCGTTTGTTCCATCCGCATTGATGGTGAAGATATTTTTGGCACCTCCTGTTCCGTTGTCTCCATGAAATGCTAGCTGACTCCCCGAAGGAGAAAAATTTGGCGCCTCATCTTTTCCTGTGCTGTTTGTGAGTTTTGTTACTCCCGATCCATCAGCATTCATCAGATAGATCTCCTCATTGCCGGAGAGATCTGAAGAAAAAGCGATCTTTTTTCCATCCATTGACCATGTTGGGTAGAGATCCGCCCCTGGTGATGAGTGCACTGGAGTTATTGTCAGCGCTTCAAAGTCGAGCACATAGAGGTCACCTTTTTCAGTTGGTGATTTAAAATAGGTAAAGACAACTCGCCCAGAGGTAAAACCAAAATGTTTAATCTTCAGCTCTGCCTGCGCCTCCTCAAATGGCAATTGAAAGAGTAGACAGAGTAGTAAAAACAGAAAAAAACCTGGTGTGTGTTTCATATCTCCTAATTAATCTAGAAAAGCCGGTGTAGCATAAACTTTTGTGAAAAAAGACGAAAGTAGGGGAGTAAGAGCCGGTACCGTTGACGCTATTTCCGCACCAAAAACACCTTAATTCAATAAAGAGATATCGTTCTAACGAGCCTTTTTAGATTGAACACAGAGTTTCACGGAGTTTCACAGAGTAGGGAATAGATCAAACAATCACCTCAATGTCTTTAACTCTGTGTATCTCTGTGAAACTCTGTGTTCAATCTAAAAAAGCCCGCACTCCTAAACGAATTACCTTAATATTGCCCTTACTAAGCATAATGAGATGTTGGCATACACCCCAGCAACCACATCATCGAGCACTATTCCTAATCCAGAGGGAAGTTTCTCCACCGCTTTTGCGGGAGGTGGTTTGGTGATGTCAAAAATTCGAAACAAAATAAATCCCGCAAAAAGCGTAAAGGGAGTAAGTGGATGACCGGTTATCGCAATGAGAAAACCTGCAAACTCATCAATAACAACCTGTTGAGGATCTTTTCTGTCGGCACCAAAGATCTGCAGTCGAAGAGCTGCACTTGAGATGCCCACAGCAAAAAATGTGATCAGGAGTGAGAGCCAAATTGAGGAGGTGCTTGGCCAGGGAGAAAAAAGGGCAGGAGAGAGTCTGTTTGTGATCCACACAAGAAGTACAGCAGCCAACGTTCCACAAGTTCCTGGTGCAGACCGAGCGTATCCAGAGTAAAATCCGGTTGCAAAGAGTTTTACAATTTCTGTCTTCAGAGAACGCAAAAAAGAATCCTTACCTGTTTTATTGCTACCTCTTTGTTCTTAACGTTTTCTTTTCATTATGGTAAGGGCAAAAGGTGAATGAGAGCAAAAGTTGAAAGGTGGTAGGAACATTGGCAGTAGGAATATCGGGACATGCATAAAATTGGCAACTACGAGATCTCTTCCCTAGTAACCGAGAAATTTCGCTTAGATGGCGGTGCCATGTTTGGCTCCGTGCCAAAGGCACTGTGGAGTAAGCAGATTACGGCAGATGAACTCAATCGGATAACCCTGGTATGTCGTGTGTTGGTGCTTCGGGGTAAAAAGGAGACGATTTTAATAGATGTCGGGATGGGAAGAAAATGGAAAGAGAAAGAGGAGCAGATCTTCGCCATTGAGTATCGTACAAAACCACTCCATCAGCTTATTCCAGAGGTGAGCGATCTGCTCCTTACCCACCTTCATTTTGATCACGCTGCTGGTGTTACCCACCACGATGATCAGGGAAAGGCAATGTTGTCATTTCCCAATGCCACGCATTATCTTTCTAAGAAAAATCATCTCCACGCAATGAGTCCTGGTCCAAGAGAGCGGGCGAGTTATTTGAAAGACACCATTGAGCCTTTGGCACACGCACAGCTTCATTACACGAGTTCTGGAGAGGAGGTGCTTCCGGGGATAAGAGTGTTTTATTCAGAAGGACATACTCATGGGCTCCAGTGGATCTTGATCGGAGAGGGAAAAGGGGCAGTGGCATATCCAGCGGATTTAATTCCCACCGCACACCATGTCCCTATTCCGTATGTCATGGGGTATGACCTCTGTGCAGAGACGACGATGGCAGAAAAAACAGATTTTTTAGAACAAGCCTCCAAAGATGAATGGGTCGTAGTTTTTGAACACGACGAGCATACCCCGGCTGCAAAGATACAAAAGGAGGGTGAAGGACGTTTCTTCGTAGGAGAAAAGGTGAATTTGCTTGAGTTTTCATAACAGTGGTATGAGAAAGGTCGGTTGAACCCCAACTATTATAAACAAGGGGAGTAGGATGTGAAGATCATAAAACATTTTGCCCCGTTAGTTTTTTAAAGGAAGATCAAACATGAAGAGAAAAAAAACATTCGCTGGAATTTTACTCGTATTGGCTTTCCCCGCAGTTGCCTTTTGTGAAGAGGAGTTTAGTCAGATTCTAAAAAAAGCAGAGCAGCTAAAAAATGAGCAGAAATATGTTCAAGCACTAAACGAACTGACCTGGGCAACAACAGAGCTTCAAAAACTTCATGTTGAGAAATTAAAATCATTCTTTCCTGCCACGGTAGAAGGTCTTCAGCCAGGAGAGTTTGAAACAAACAACGCACTTGGGTTTATTGTCGTCGAGAGAGCTTACAGCTCTTCAACCGGTGCAAAGATAAAAGCAACGATGGGCGGCTCTGCAGCCAGTGAGGGCTCGGCAGCAGCAGGCATGGGAGCACTCGCTGGACTTGCTTCAATGGCCTCGATGATGGGCGGTATGGAGGGGTCTGAAGTTGTGCGTATCCATGATACCCGAGCAAATATTATGAATCAAAACGGCCGACTCGAGCTGAATTTGCCACTAAGTTCAGGGATGTTTTTTAAAGTTGAAGAGGAAGGTGGTAAGGGAACAAAAGATCAACTGGTCGCGGTGGCAAGTGGCCTTGATGTAAAAGGATTAAATTCTTACCTTGGTACTAAGTAAGAAGCGAGAAAAGGAAGAAGGGGAGAGCGGAGTAAGTTCCGGTTCTCCCCTTAACTTTTCTCAGGATGAT
Organism: uncultured Bdellovibrionales bacterium; assembly: GCA_964505555.1. Taxonomy (GTDB): domain Bacteria; phylum Bdellovibrionota_C; class UBA2361; order SZUA-149; family CAZDIO01; genus CAZDIO01. The sequence continues at coordinate 26,045 of CAZDIO010000163.1, read as the reverse complement.
TTTTTTGAAACTCGTTCTCATCCTCAGTTCTCGATTGAGGATCTCCGGAATATCGGGCTTCTCTCTCTTTGGGGGGTAGTTCTTTACTTCCTTGGTCTAAATTCTCTAGAGTTTTTTAGGCATACCGAAGCAGATCGAACGCTTATCGCCTGGGAGATGCTTACCCGCCATGACTATGTAGTTCCTCATATTCTCTCTTCGCCAATTTTAACCAAGCCCCCACTCTATTATTGGATAGTAGCGGGAGCGATGAGGTTCTTTGGAGGAGCAGATGAATGGATCGTGCGAACTCCTTCAGCGATAACAGCACTTCTTTTTATTCTTACTCAGTATGTAATCTTTTGTCTCATCGGGAGTTCAAGGAAACTCTCCTTTGTTAGTGCGTTGATGCTGGGAAGTGGAGTCTTGTTTTTTGGTCTCGGTGTGGTTGCAGAGATCGATATGGTGTTTGGCTTTCTCTGCGCGTTAGCACTCTATGGAATCTATTTTTCTGTTCTCTCTCCAAAGGTGTGGAAAACGGTACTTTCCTATTGTGTCCTTGGTCTTTCTTTTCTTGCAAAAGGGCCTCCTGGGGTAGCCTTTTTTCTAGTAAGTTACGGTCTTTTTTTTCTTTGGTACCGAACTTGGAAAGACCGAAAAATGAGAAGAGAATATGCGCTTAGTACATTTTTTCTTACGAACGTGGTCGGAGCGTTGTTCTTCCTCTTTGTCGTTTTTCCTTGGGGATACCTGGTGGTAGAGAAGGTTGGTTTTGAAGAGATTAAATACCAATTTCAAACAGAGATTCTGGAGAGAGCATTTTCTCCCTCAAAGTATCAACGAGGTGAGCTGTTTTATCTAGGAAGTCTCTTTGTGGGACTTCTTCCGTGGAGTGTCTTTGGTGTTCTTGGGTTTTTATCACTGCTCCTTAAAAAAAGTGCTGTTACCTTTCGAGAGATAAAGGAAAACTCGCCGGTATGGGAGTTTTTTATCTTTAACGCTATCGTAGTAAGCACCGGCTTTTTAATGCTTAGCATCTCCGAGGGGAAATCTACCCGCTACCTCTTCCCACTCTACCCATTTGCAATAAACTTGACCCTCTCTGGTCTGCTGCTTCTTAAAGATACGATGATCGAAAAAACTCTTTTTCGTATCGGTGCAAAAATAGGATTTTTGTTAGGCGGTGCTCTCTTTCTCTCCTCTTTCTTTATTACTATTGAGGGGGTGTCACAAAGGGCGTTGATCACTTCTGCCTCGATGCTCTTTGTGTCATTAATCTTTCTAGGCATTTCATGTAAAAAGCAATCACGAAAGCTGCTCATTTTTTCATTCTGCCTGATCACACTTGCAGCAAGGGTCTCTGAGGTTCAAATATATTCAGTTCATCGAAACGAAAAACGCTCAGTCAAAGCAATTGCCGCTTCAATATCAGCCGTCGTTCCTCAGGGAGCACCAATCTATACGGTGGAACTGTTTGAGCGCTGGGTAATATATTACCTAAAAAGAGATGGAAGAGTGTGCGAACGACTGACCCCACTGACTTCTAAAAATCCACAGGCAACTCCAGACGGTCGAGTCTATATCCTCCTCAGCGTTGATGATGAGCTCTGGCGAGGAGAGCAACTCTCCTACTACGATAAATCCCTAAAACTCCTCAGAGAGTACCACTCCGGCAAAGAAGAATTCCTCCTCCTCGAGGCATCAGCAGAGAAGGTTCGCTACCTCTCCCCCAGAAAACGAATCCCCACGGTCCCTAGTCCAGAACACTACTCAGAGGGGGCAGACTGGACGCCATAACAGGAAAATTACACTTCCTACTTACTTTATGCCCAATACTCGCTAACAATTTACAAACTGACCACGCTACGCTACTAAGAATTTTCTAATTCCTCATTACAATCTCTCGCCGGGGTGGCGGAATTGGTAGACGCACAGGACTTAAAATCCTGGGTTGCGAAAGCGACGTGCCGGTTCGATTCCGGCCCTCGGCACTTACTTTTCTTTTGGAAAAAAGAAAAGTAAGCAAAAGAAAATCGCGTGCCTGCGGCAAATCTTACCGAAATGTTACGCGGTTTGGGATGATCTGGTGGACCTGGATCTCAAGCGACAGAGGGTGTAGGCATAATGAGATAGCTGAATAATAAGTAGAAGGCCGCTAAGGCGCGAGGCCGCTGCCGATTATTCCTAAAGATGCTCGGGGCGGCCTCGTGGTACAGCTAGCTTGTTGCTACATGCACGCCTGAGTCAGCGTTCGGCTGGCTTCGGCGAGAAATTCTACCCGATGCCGAGACCTCGACTGGGGAGCGATGCGAACTGGCAACTCACCTGTGAGTAGGTCCCAATGAGAAAGAATAACATCTCCTGCATTTTTCCTCTCAGCAGGATCTGTATGGCGTGTAAGTCGATTGCGAACCGCACTGAGCAATTCATCAAGATCCGTCCGAAAGTGATCTGCATTGGGAGTCTCATCGCTAAATAGCGGGACGGGCTCGAGAGAGCTAATGACCTTGGTCATCAGCATTGAAAGCCGGGGTGCGAGCCCGTCGAATGTCATTTTCGCAAGCGCGTGGAACCGAGCTTTTGATAATTGCTCTCGAGTAAGTTGCGGCAGATAGAAGCGTCGCATTCGCTTTTCTGTCCAAGCCGCAACTCCCCACATCAACAGTCCAACTGCAACAAGTCCACAAATTACAAATGCCCACATAACCAATCTCCTTATAAAGGAGCCAACTGCTCAACCGGTCGCACAATGCGGAGCGTTCGGCAGTTCGTTGTATGCTCTAAGATACCGCGCGAACAACGAACCACCGACCTCTCATGCACCACTCAGTCAATCAATCGAGAAAACCTAAATGGCAGCAGCATTCGCGCTGACAGCCAAAACTCTCAGCGCAAATACTCCTCAAATCTACCTACTATGAAAAGACAAAGAGCTGCTTACTATACGGTTATACGATTATCTGTTGCATTGATTGCATTTAAACTCCAGGACGATAGTTGGATCTGGTCTTGGATCTGGTACCTGGCAACTCCAAAAATCCCATAACAGCAAGCGCTTAAAAGCAGATTGATTTACATAGAAATTGCGTCTATGGGTTGGGGTGCGCCAGATCTTGGGGCGGCAAATCTTACCGAAATATTACGCGGTTTTGTTTAGATGAGAATAGTTTAGATAATAATAAGAGAGAAGCGGTGGCCCAAATCCTGAAAGTAGCCATTTGGCCACCGAGGAACCGCTTCTCCCTTTCGCGCTTTGCGACTTTTGTCTCCTTTTACTTCTTGTAGTTCAAACGGGTATCATTCGACATTTTGCGCTTTTTTTTCTACGCGAATAAACAGGAAGATCAGCACGCCTAATGCTATTAGTCCGATCGCCTCGGGGGTGAACGAGAATGCGATGTTCACTCCCAACACAACGGGGACCGCTAAGAATAGTCCCATAATTGACTCTCCAGCAATTAAGCCGCTTGCGAACAGAATGCCTGGGCTTGCTTGTTCCATCGCTTCTGCTTCCTCATCCATCGGCTTAGTTTTTTTGCGAGAAAGGTAGTATCGCAAGAGTCCGCCAAGCAGAATAGGTGTAGAGAGTTGAAGCGGTAGATACATCCCCACCGCCACAGGCATAATCGGGGTTCCAAAGGAACTTCCTCGACGCTTCAGATATTCATTGAAGAGTCCAAGTAGCACTGCAAGTATCGCTCCGAGCACCACCATTCCCCAAGGAATGACACCACCCTGAAAGAACCCCTGCGCAATTGAGGCAAACAAGCGCGCTTGAGGCGCTGCAAGCCCACCATGCTCAGCGTCCCACCCATACGACTTTGAAAGTAGGGTAAGGACCGGAGCCACCAGAAAAGCGGGGAGTATTACACAGAGGATGCAGATCAACTGCTGACGATACGGAGTGGCTTGAAGGAGGAACCCCGTCTTCAAGTCCTGAGAAGTGTTTCCTGCAGTGCATGCTGCACAGCAGACAACTCCCGCAATAATCAGTGTTGTCGTAACTGCTTGCGCACCTCCCAAGCCCAGGACAAGAACGAGAGTGGCCACAATCAGCAATGTAAAAATAGTCATGCCTGAGACAGGGTTATTTGAGGATCCGACAAGCCCACAAATGTAGGACGAGATGGCCACGATTACCATCGCCAGGGCAAACATCACCGCAGTGAAAAGAGTTCCCAAAATCACACTCCCCGTGACTTGAATAAAGAGAGTCAGGATCAGCACGAGGACAAGAGCAGCGAAGCCAAAAAAAGCTCTGCCGCTTAAGTCTTGGTCCGAGAGCGCCGTGACCTCTCCTGTATTCGATCCACGAAAGATTTGTGATACGGCTTTTCGAATAGTTGGAAGAAGCTTGACGATCGTCCAGAGTCCTCCAACCACCATCGCCCCAACACCTACGTAACGGGCCTTTGTTGCCCAAAATCCAAACGCTTGATCAAATACTGGCTTCTCAGCGGTGAAACTTCCCCATCCAAGAATTGGGATAAGTATCAGCCACGCAATTGCGCCTCCGAGAAACACAAGAAAGGCGACGTTGAGACCGACAATGAAACCTACGCTCATGAGCGCTGGCGAGGTTGACAATCCAAATGGCAACGCTGTTGGACCCAAGTGGATCCCACCGAGTATGTTCTCAGCCAATGCTCCAGCACGAGAACATAGTGAAAAGACACCACCAAGACCAACAGCGGTAAGGATTGCCCGTAGGCTTCCAGGGTTATCGCCGGCGCGGATAACTTGAGCGCAGGCAGTTCCCTCTGGATACGCTAAACCCATAGTTGGTGAAGCGATCAATGTGCGTCGCAGCGGAATCATGAGCAGCACACCGAGAATTCCGCCGGACATTACCACCAAAGTCGTTTGGATATAGTTGAACTGAGTCCAAACACCGGTGAGATAGAGCGCTGGAAGAGTGAAGATCGCTCCCGCAGCCAGTGTTTCACCGGTTGATGCGCCTGTCTGCACGATGTTACACTCCAGCGCCGATCCTTTCCGACGACGAAGGAGTCCTAGCGCAAGTACCGCAGACGGGATGCTTGCACCTACTGTCATACCTGCCTTAAGGCCAAGATATGTGTTTGCTGCCAGCATTACGAACGCTAACAGCACTCCAAGAAGCACTGCCCGTAAACTTGTTTCTTGCATAGAACGTCCTCCCAAACACGAGTTATGAGACTTCGCGGTGGAAAAATAAAACCGGGAAAAACCGATTCCTGACGATACGCATCGCCAAGCACCACCGTTTTCTCTCGCTCAAAGAAATCTTCCAGCGAGAGAAACAGAAATTTCAACTACTCGAATTTAAGGACACGAAAAAGAACGTAGAGAGATGAGCTAACCTCAAGAGATCGCTTCAGATATGGTCGCGCTATGAAAACACGAGGCCTCTGTGCGAACGCGGAATGATATCTAATAGTGTTTATATTTGCAATTGGAAGAATAAAAGGGTTAGCAAAACTTGGGGTCAATTGAGGGGAGTAAAGAAATGTGGTAGAGTGCTCCTTCTTCGCTTTTTTGCTCCTTCTCTTTAGGTTGAATCTTCGCCGTATATTACGAGAAATTACTTCAACGACACTCGGGTCAAGTCTGTTGGTTTTTAGACCTTATGATTCGACGGGGGTGTCAGCTTTTAGTTAAGGGTTTTAATAGCTCGTCTTCTGAAGCTTTGGTTGCGTCACCTTCGCTAAGCACAACTTCACCGGTGGTGTTTGGCGGGGGTGATGTAAGACCAAGGACATTTTTTGGAGGCGAGAATATGCCAAAGTATGTATTGAACGGAAACATTCCTGCAGGAATATCTCTTCGTCCAGAGAGCATGGCAAGTCCAAAGGGACTAGCAGTGCGTATAGCAAAGACCAACTGCGCACTCTTTGTCTCATTCATTCGTAATATGACGATACCGTTTCGCAATTGCCCGATAAGCTTGATGACTGCCGATGAGCGAGTAGTTATGATTGCGACGCATTGGGAGCGTGACTGGATTGGAGTTAGAATGGTGCTCTTTTCGCCAGAGCCTCAGGAGATCGACGCATTACCCTACCGGTGGGCAGTTCAAGTATCGTGGTTTACCAAGGGGAATCGGTGGGTGATTCAGAATTTGAGCCCGTCGTCTAGCTTCAACACGGTTCTTGCGATGGCAAATCCTCTGCTTATGGATCCATGGGAGTTGCAGCTTGTTGACGACATAACGGAATTGACGATCGGGAAACGGTAATCAAGAGCGGGTGTCGTTTGGAGGTACTAGGAGGTTAAAAAAAATACGGTGTCATCTTCAGGTTGACACCCCCCGCATAGGAAATTCGTGCCTTGTTACTCGAGGCAGATATCGTCATTGAGTTTTAATTTTAAAGAAAACGGAAGTGGTGATAATAACCTTAGAGCATTTAACGAAGAGAGGCCCTTAAACTGATCGAGCTTCTTTAATGACCTTACAAATGTGGTTAGGGCAGGGGCAAACGAGGGTTGATGCTTGACTATAATACAGTTCAAAACTTTATCGTCGCGCTTCTTATTGGCGGGTTAGTTGGCGTTGAGAGAGAAAAACGAAAAACAGGAAAAGATCACACGGGTATTGGTGGACTAAGAACATTTATCTTCTTTTCTGAGCTTGGCGCTGTTGCTGCTTGGTTGACACTGCAATTCCAAACTCCATTTATTTTTATTTCAGCTCTTTTTGTTGTTGCTTTGTTAGTCTCTGCGGCACATTTTTCGGAGGCAAAATCAAACCCCGATGCCGTTGGTCTTACGACTGAACTTGCTGCGTTGAATGTCTACCTTCTTGGTGGAATGGTAATGTTAGACTCTTCAGAGCTTGCGGTGTGTCTTGCCATTGTGACCGCAGCGCTTCTTGCCTATAAACAACCTCTCCACGCACTTGTTGGTCGATTGGGTTGGGATGATATCTTTATTATATTACGTCTTCTCATCGCGAGTTTTATCGTCCTTCCTCTTTTGCCCGATCGTCCTATTGATCCATGGGCGGCCATCAATCCATATCGGCTCTGGTTGTTTGTGGTTCTTATCTCCTCGCTCTCTCTTGTTGGGTACGTGGCAACGCGGCTGTTGGGAACAGGAAAGGGAGCAGCGCTAACCGGAGTTACCGGTGGTTTGGTTTCTTCAACCGCGGTGACGTTGAGCTTTGCAAAGAGGAGTGTCGATGAAACACATCTGGCCCACATTGAAGCACTTTCTTGTGGTATTACTCTTGCCTGGGCAGTGATGTTCCTTCGTATCCTTACCGAGATACTTTTAGTAAACCCCACACTTATCTCTTCTATTTGGCCACCTTTTGTCGTCATGGCAGGAATCTCTTCGTTGATTGCATTTTGGTTTTATCGCCAAAGTGCTGCTAAGCATACTCATCAATTTGACAAGGAAGACGAGGTTCCTCTCCGAAATCCTTTTAGTTTAAGATCCGCAATAAAGTTTGCGATATTTTTTGCGGGAATCCTTTTTGTAGTAAAAATTATTAGTCACACCTCTCCAGCAAAGGGGATCTATCTTGTCTCTGCACTCGCCGGATTGACCGATGTTGATGCAATTACCCTCTCAATGGCGGAGTATGCAAAGAGGGGTGCGGTGAGGGTTGCAATGAACGCGATCTTAATCGCATCAATAACCAATACCTTAGTAAAACTTGGAATAGTCACTGTTATCGGATCTTCTAGCTTACGTTGTCGACTTCTTTTCTCGACATTTCTCATTATCGCAGGTGGTGCGGGAACACTTGTTTTTTTGATGTAGCTCCTCTTAGGGAGACTAAGAAATTCCGAGGATTTCCCCAGGAATATGATTTCACCGGCTTGAATCTCTCCTTCTGCATCTAAAATCACAGAAAGCTGAAACTCCTTTGAGCGGGGGCTTTATTGATAATGATAATTTTTTAAATGGAACATTTTGAAAGGGAGCAAATGATCACTATCTCTAGCGGAGAGACAGATCAATTTCGAGAGATCTCATTTTCTGAATTAGCCTACCGTTGTCCGGGACGGGTTCAGTTTACTCATCTTCCTGGGTTTGAATCTTGTGTTGTGGAGATGTATGGAGGGTTGCCACTTGGAACTTTTCAGTTCGATGGGGGTATCATTTGTGGAGCTCATGGAGTGCTTCTCACTGAAGAAGGTATTTCGCTGTGTGAACAAAGTAATGGTGTAAGCTCCCCCGATCATCTTCATCTTCGCCCCTCACCATGTATCGAAGGACAGGAGGTGCCAGTTCTTGAAGAAGCACTCTCATTGTGTGCGCTCAATACCTGGTGTTTCTATCACTGGATGCTTGATCAACTCCCAAAAGTGATCGTTGCGGAAAGGTGCGGATTTGGTGGAACGTATGTAATTCCTACAAACTGTCCTTGGGCAAGAGAGTCCCTAGATATGTTGGGAATAAGAGAAGAGAGGATATTTCTTCAACAATATCCCCTCATCAGAGCAAAGAAACTTTTTGTTCCTACCCATTTTCGAGGATGGCACTGGAATTTATATCGAGAGCTTCTGTATATTTTCCGATCACAGTTACTTGAAGCAGTAAAAGATGAACAGGGAGAGAGCGTGCAGCGGATCTATCTTTCTCGGAGACAGATAAATCGCCCTCGAAAAGTTCTCAACGAGGAGCGAATTCGGCCAGTATTAGAAAAATACTCCATCTGGCCAATGTATATGGAGGATTACACCTTACGCCAACAAATTGCGATTGCTTCTCGAGCCTCTGTGCTGATCGGACCACATGGCTCAGGGATGCTCCATTCTATTTTTATGCCCAAAGGATCTGTCGTGCTTGAACTTTTCTCCCCACAGTATGTTAATTACGGATTTTCAGAATTTGCTGAAAACCTTCAGCATAAATGGGCTCCCTACGTGGCGATAAACCAGGATGGGGGTTACGAATATGGGGAAGATATTTATGTAAATCCAGGACCATTTGAGACCGTGTTGCGAAGTCTTCTCAATGACTGATCAAAAGTAAGCTTTAAAGTTACCTTACGTAATGTAAGTGTTTAAATAAAGCACAAGAGGAAGTTGCTGTTATTAATTCTCCCCTTCTCATAGTTTTCCTTGAACACCTCAGAGAAGCTTGATAGAGATTCCCAAGCGGATTTGCTTAGATTGCCTGAGGGGGAGAGATTGTGAGCCCACAAAAATATCTCATGAAAGTGTTTTTATTCATAACTTTTGTATTATTCATAGGGTGTTCTAGTGGAGGATCAGATGACGATGACTCAGAGAACACTTCAGGAGGAGATGCCTCGACCGCAAGAGGTTGTGGTGTTGTAGTCAATCAAGAACTTACTAATATAGAACCTAGTGAAGGGCTTGCTGCAGAGTTGGTGAGTGTTCAAGATTCAAGTCTTCTTACCCTAAGGGTGAATGGAGAAAGTATCTTCGTTAAAATTCAAGGTATCGGGAATACAACCTCTTTTGACAATACGGCAGCAATTAAATCGGTTACTGCTTTAGCTAGCGAGCCCTGGTATTTTTTCCCAGCAGGGGAGAATTGTACCGCAAGCACTAATGGTCAGATTGCAACGGTTGGACAGATTGTGACGGAAAGTGGCAAGTCCATCGGTGAGGAATTGGTTTTTCAAAAAATTACCGGTGTCATCGAATCAAGCGGCAGTTGTGGAGAGGAGCTTATTGCCGGATGTCTTTCAAGCCTTGTCGTGCCGGGCACTTTTGATGGGAACGATGAAGAGGGGGAGCCGGTCCCCCCATGTGAAGCTGCTCCTGAAGACTTTCGTTATCTACCATCATTAGATGATTGTGGAGGTAATGCGGGGGTTGTGCTTCGAGGGGAACTCGAAGATGCATTTAGTGTTCAGCTCCGTTTCCCTAATGACAGAGATCGATTAGATGAGGAGTGTGGAGAGAGATCTTGTAGTCCGTATAAAATACAGGACTTTACTGAGGGCTCAAGCGGAGCAAGGATTGCTTGCTTTGGTAGTCCAGGAGATGCCGTTTTAATGACCGACGTAAGCCAAGTTACGGTGAAGCTTACTTCCGATGATCATACTCCCGAGAGATATTGCCTCTCCGATCCTGCGGTTGGAGTAAACTAAGATACGTAGTGAGAGTCTTTCTTTATAGAAAGATTATAACGTAACGATGCTCAATCCTATTGCGCTGGGAGAAGATCAGAACAATTTGACCTATCTTCTTTTATTGGTGGGCTGCCTACTTATTGGGATGTGGAGTAGTGGGTTTTTTAGATCGGAAAAGAAGGGAGAGGAACCCAGATCGCAAAGAATATACACTATCTTACTCTTTAGTGCCCTGATTATTGGAGCGGGCCTTCGTCTCTATGGAGTTGATTTTGGACTCCCCGATTCTTACCATCCAGATGAGTTTAAAAAAGCTCGCCTCTTGAAGCAGATGAAGGTGCATCAAACCATTGATCCCCAGTTTACTCTCCATCCACCGCTTCTTTTGTATTTTAGTTGGGGGTTTTCCATAATTATAAAAGCACTTCATTTTTTTCCAGAAAACGGAATTGCTCGGAACTTGCTTGCAGGAAGAATGGTGAGTGTCGTTGCGGGAACGATATCTATTTATCTCGTCTATCTTCTTGGACGTCGCATGTTTTCCAAAGAAGCGGGAGTATTTGCTGCGTTGTTTCTTGCGATATCACCTTTGCATGTGACTTGCAGTCGTTACATGAAAGAAGATGTTTTATTTACAATGTTTGTGCTTGCATGTGCAGTGGTAGTGTTAAAAAGCTGCAAAGAAGAAAAACCAAAATTACTTCTTCTTGCCGGATTGCTTGCTGGTTTTGCTTTTGGTTCCAAATATACAGGGGTCCTTTGTGTGGTATTCCTTAGCGCTGCGCCGTGGCTTGTTCAAGAGCGGTTTACTTGGAAGCCTGAGAAACGTTTTATAAAGCCGACATTGTTTAGCCTGCTTATGATGGGATTTGGTTTTCTCGTGTCGGTACCCTACATCTTTCTTAGCATAGAAAATGTGCAGTTATTGTTGAGAGGATTTCAAATTGAATCTCGGCATGCGGCAACAGGGCATCTTGGTGTGGCGATAGATGCATGGTCTCAGATGTGGATGTTTCATTTTTCTCGCAGTATTATTCCGGGATTTGGGTTTTGCCTTGCGTGGGTCGCTATTCTTGGAGTCGGGCTTTGTCTTCGCCGGTGGCAATCAAAGGAGCTCTTCGTTGTTCTTGGATTCCTTATTTTCTACCTCACGGCGGAATGGGCAAAGTCAAAACCGCTTCCTCAACCTGACCGGTATGTGCTTGCGTGTATTCCCTTTCTTTCAATCCTTGCAGGATCGTTTGTTGATTCAGTAAGACAAGTATTGCCGCGGCAGATGTTTCGAATTGGGATTTGTTTCCTGCTGATGTTTATGCCCCTCCTCCATTCGCTGCAATATGCGAGTGAGCTTCGTTTTGACACAAGAAAACAGATGAGAAGGTGGATGGCAGAAAATCTTCCACCAGGTTCAAAAGTTATGACCATGGGAGGAAAGGTATATCTTCCCGCTGTTCCACTAAGATTTTCTCCGGTTTCTGCTCGAAAAGTAATTGGAAGAGATGAGGCAAACATTGTTTCAAAATTGAAAACAAGTAGCTACGATTATCTTTTACTCTCCTCGCTTTCCACAACTCGCTTCGCCGTAGAAGGGGATGCAAAACCACATCTTACAAAAGCGTATCAGGAAATTAAGCAGAATTTTCCTATGGCGAAACAAATTGCGCCTCGGTATGGAAGCTATGGATTTCACAATCCAGTAGTATCGTTATATTTATTGAAAGGTGAGATAGAAAACTGATCGCGACAGAAGACTATCTTTCTTGTAGGTACGGTTTATGCTAGCGTATTTTTCATGGCAAAAAGTGCGACAACTCTTAGCGCAGAAAAAAAACATCAGGAAGTTCCTTCCGGCGAATTAGAGGAGCCTGTTCAAAGCTGGCCCGAAAACAATTTTTTATCGCTCTGGGGCACGAGAATTGCTTGTATTTTGTTTGGAATCCTTGCTGCGCTAGGAATATTTGAGGTTGCTTTTCGATTGCTCTCGCCTCTTTTTATTGAACATCACTGGAAAGATATTCCGAAAACATACTTTCTCCCAGAAGGTGTCGGAAATGATCGAGATTTTTCTTATTCTTCAAAAAAGCCGAAAGATGTTTATCGTGTGGTTGTTGTGGGCGATTCCTTCACTTTTGGCGGAACGATGCAGATTTTTGATACGTTTCCAAAACAGTTGGAGCGCTATTTAAATCTTAATCGGAAGCAACCAAAGGTTGAAGTTATTAATTATTCAAACCCTGGAACGGCAACCGTTCATCATCTTCGCATGATTGATTCTGTTTTAAAAAAATATGAGCCAGATCTGATCATTCTTCAGATCACCCTTAACGATCCTGAGCCTGTTCCCTATCGAGTCTCACATAAAGCTCAGGGACCAGATAGTCAGATAATGTTAATGCATCCAATTTTTCAGTACTGGAAAAGTTTGGCGTTTACTGCAAAACGTATTTTGGCTACACAGAGTCACAAAGAGTACAAAAATTACTATTTCAGTATTTTTGAAAAACGGACAAACTGGATCCCTTTTCGAGATTCTCTAACGATGATTGCTCGCCATGCAGCTGAGCGAAAAGTGCGCTTCGGAGCGGTTGTTTTTCCATTGTTTGATTATCCGCTCGATGGAAGTTATCCCTTTCAAAATCTTCATCAGAAGATTCACTCTGTCCTCGAGTCGGCAAGCATTCCTTACGTTGATCTTTTTAATTCCTTTCGTGATATTCCTCCCTCCAGACTTCAGGCCATACCAGGGAAGGATTCTCATCCGAATGAAATTGCAAACAGAATTGCCGCAGAAGAAATTTACCAGTGGCTTGCCACAAATCATTTTGTTCCGGACTCCGCGTTAGTAAAGCGAACGAAAAAAAACAGAGTTCCTTCAAAACCTAAATCTATTGGGGATGAAGATGAAGGATAGAATGGATCAACCGAGAGAGATTGACTCACTGAAGCAAGGCCGTATGGAGAAAGGGGGTTATCGTTTAAGTACCCATCGATTACGTTTCTATGATCATGCTGTTGACTCTGTGCTTGTTCGCGGTTTGGATGGGAGTATTCGTTTTTGGAATCGAGCTGCAGAGCATCACTATGGATGGTCTCGAAAGGAGGCAGTAGGGCACGTCTCGCATGATTTACTAAATACTGTTTTTCCCTGCCCATTAAGTGAGATTAATAGACAGCTCCTCTCTGAAGGGTATTGGGAGGGAGAACTTATTCATACCATCAGTGATGGTGTGCGAGTGAAGGTATTGAGTCGTTGGGAGCTTAGTTCAAACGAAAGTGAACAAGTTCCAACTGTTGTTGAAATAAATAAAGTTTCAGAAACTATCTGTCCTGAGAACGCGCACTTTGAGTTGGTGCGCAACTTGCCGCAACGGATTCTAAGACTACTTTGGATTCAAAGATATTGGTGGTTTGTCCCACTACTTATCGTTCTTGGCGGCTTAGAAATTTTAGTTGAAGTAACGGATAACTTTGCTGTTGCTCCACCGCCAGACTAAAGTTGACTCATAAAAGATCAATAGTCTGAGTGTCGCACCAGTTAAGAGGTTTTTTTGTTACTTTTTTTTCCAAAAGCACTTCGAGTGCTGTCATAGCAGAGATCAAAAATTGCTTTAAACGCTGAAGCTATTTCACTACTTTCGATAATGATACCGAGTTTTTCATCCCAGGAGACGATATTTACTTTGTTCTCGTAGACTTGGATTTCCGGTCGCCAGTTATACTGAGTTGCTGGGACTAATACCGACTCTCGCAGTTCTTTTGCATCGAGCTTCTGATGTGCGCGAGCAAGGGGCGTAGCAGGATGGATCGATTTCATTTTGATATTTCGTTTTGCGCGTCTAGAGTAGTAAGTCTTAAAATACTTTGGCAAGGTTTCGATGTTTGAATCGAAAGAGGCCCAAGAACGTAAGCCTGTTTTTGAGGTGAGTGTGTCTTCATAGACACGCTTAATACCTTGGTAGCCATCATAGAAAGTGACCTTTGGAAGTGAGCGATTGAGGTGGTTGCGATCGAGGATTTCGCCGAATTGTTCTACCGCGATAATTTTTCGCTCGAGCTCCTGTTCGATAAGCTCCTTTTGCTGATGAAAGGCGCGAAGTAAGTTCTCTTTGCTTTCTAGGCCATAATACTGAGTATTTCGTGAGCGTGTTTTAAAGACGAACCCTCTTCCAACCAGTGCATCAAGAATTCCGCGAACGGTATTTCGCGGAAGATCGCAGGCACGTGCGAGTGATGAGGCGCGAATAGTACCCATCGAGTGCATCATTTTTGCAACCTTCGTTTCTTTTTCGCCGAACTCGAGCGCTTTTAATAGTTGGTCGATCAATTGCTTCTCCAAATAATGACGGTTTGTGACCGTCAGTTGTAGCTTGAAATAGTCACGAAAGCAATGCAGTTTTACTGTGGGTAGATGCTTTTCCTGTTTCTCGTTTCAGGAGTGATCCTGTGTCGAGAGACAGCCTAGAGAGAAAGGTTACGTCAAACGGTGCTGTCGGATATGGAAAGGTTTCTTCTTTAATAAGGAGTGAGCAAAATGGAGACGGATGTGCGCGCCACGGTGGTGTCTTCTCGTATTCCAGCGCTTGATTGGATGCGAGGGGTCGTAGTGATATTGATGATGATTGATCACGCCTCTTCTTCATTTAATTCACACCGTCTAATTATTGACGGCGCAGCGTTTTATGAAGCCGGGATGACTATCTCCATCTCGCAATTTGCCATTCGCTGGATCACGCATCTCTGCGCTCCAACGTTTGTTTTTTTAGCGGGAACGGCACTGGCGCTGAGTACGGATAAACAGCAGCGGCAGGGTGTTTTCGAGCGAGAAATTGATCTCTCGCTTGGTGTGCGAGGAGTTTTATTGGTGCTCTTTGAAGTGCTCTGGATTCAATGGTGGTGGGGGGGTAGCCAAGGAGTCATTCTCCAAGTGTTTTTTGCCCTCGGCGTGGGATTTCTCCTGATGATTCCCTTAAGAAGATGTAAGGTAACGGTACTCTTCTTGTTAAGTGTTTCGTTAATTCTTTTTACCGAAGCACTTGGTAACTTTAGCGGCTCAAAACGCTCGTTAGCCGTGTTCTTTTTACAGCCAAAGGCGTTTGAGATTGCGGGCATAAAATTTCTTCTGATCTATCCAATCTTACCGTGGCTTGCGGTGATGATACTTGGTTGGACTTTTGGGAGCTCCCTGCTTTGGCAACAAAAAGAAGCGGTGAGGGGTTCTTTACACTCAGAAGGAGAAAAAGGTGGAACACCTGAGAGGGGGCTTATTGTTTGGGGGGTGTTTGCCATTATAGCCGCCGCGATTGTTCGTTATCAAAATGGCTATGGAAATGAGCATTTACTTCGTGAAAATGACTCTCTTGTCCAATGGTTTATCCTCAGTAAATATCCGCCGAGCTTTAGCTATCTTGCAGCGCAGTTAGGAATCCTGGGGGTGCTTCTCGGAACACTTTTTTCTATCCAAAGATCTTTGCTGAAAGAGCCGAGCGAGAGAAACCCTCTTCTTGTTTTTGGACAAACCGCACTTTTTTTCTATCTGCTGCACCTGCCGCTTCTTAAAATGTCGGCGATGTTGTTTGGATTTAGTAAAAAGTGTGAAATTCCAGGAACGTTGCTTGCGAGTGGGGGGGCGCTTCTCGTTCTTTATCCCCTTTGTCGGTGGTATCGAAGTTTGAAAAGGAAAAGGAAAGGAGTGCTGAGATATATTTGAGGTTTCATCTCTTTCGTGTCGTGCCAGCCGGGGGTGGGTATGCCCGGCTGGCTATGACCAAAAGAGGATCTCTTTTGGCTGTCTCTGCTGTATCCAAAGAAACCATGTCTTAACAAATTCCCGCACAATCAGTTAAAGGTTAAAATTTCCAAGCAATATAGATAGTTAACGAACCTTTGGAAACTCTCTGACACGCGCTTAAGCATTTTTTGCTGCACTATTAAGACAACTCTGGTGCTAGATTTTACTCGTTTTTACTGGTAATGTGCCACCCATTCTCGTACCTTCTCGTGGTTTATTGATTCGTTGTTCGCGAGCAGATTAAAAAATTAAATCAGGGGGATTAAATGCTATATTCCTGTCGTGGTTTTCGGCTTGGGTATCTTGTTCTTTTTGTTGTCATTAGTTTGGGTTTGTTTACTCAGGTAGCCAATGCTGGATACGACGCTTGTCCAGATAATCCGAACAAAACAGAACCCGGTCAATGTGGTTGCGATGTTCCCGATACGAATAGTGATAGCGATCCAATAGCAGATTGCAACGATCTTTGCCCACTTGATTCTAAGAAAATTGAACCACAGGTTTGTGGTTGCGGAATTCATGATGAAGATAGCGATAACGACGGTACGATGGACTGTGTCGATAACTGCCCGAGCGATCCCGGAAAAATTATCGAGGGACAGTGTGGCTGTGGGGTTTCAGATCTGGATTCTGATCAGGATGGGACCGCTAATTGCAACGACTTCTGTCCAAACCACCCACTGAAGACGACCCCTGGGACTTGCGGGTGTGGTTTTCCCGATACCGATCTCAATCAGAACCAGGTAGCTGATTGTCAAGAAGACTGTAACCGGAACGAAATCCCCGACATTTGTGACATTAACCCCTTACTCGTTCCCGGATTGTGTCAATACTTCTGCTCTTCAGAGCCTACTGAAAATCGCGGCACGGCTTCTCTCTTTGGTGAACCCAATCCTGGCTGCGGCGTAGACGAAGAATGTAGTAACAATTGTGCGACAGAAAGCGATGAGTGTAATGGAAATCTTATTCCAGACTCCTGCGATCCGGACAGCGACGAAGATGGGATTACGGATGAATGCGATCTTTGCCCGTCAGGGGTTAATACGAACTCTGACAATGACCCCGTGCTTGATTGCAACGATGGTTGTCCGCTTGATTCAAATAAGATCGCCCCGGGCACTTGTGGGTGTGGGGTCCCGGATGTAGATGCAAATCAGAATGGGGTTTTGGATTGTAATGAAACTGAAGGGGAGTGTTTTGGCCTCTGTGTTCCGGAGAATCCAGAGCTTGATGAAGATGAAGACCAGGTTTCTAACTGCACAGAGATAGAGGATGGGACAGATCCTTGTGATCGAGGAAGTTTCATCGAGAGACTCCAACCTCTTGCGTGTGCTGGACCAAACGGTTATTTTCAGCAATGGAACATCCTTACGGTTATTAATCAACAACTTCAAAAATCTCTTAAAGCCCGTGTTGAGTATCGAAATCGGTTTGGTTCCATAAAGGGTACGGTCAATCTTGTATTAAAACCGGAAGAGAAACGAGATGTCATTGTCAATGGCTTAGGTCTTGAACATGATACGTACGGAACTGTTTGTGTAAGCACCAACGCGACGAAAGATGGAGCGTGGAGTGGGGGGCTGACACTCTATAAGGAGCGGTTTGATTCACTCGCGACCCCAACCATTAAAGGTCTGGGCCCAAAAACAATCTTTGATTACGCTCTCTACTATCCACTTACAAATCCAATTCAGGGTGCAAGTAATGTGTCTCTTAACACGAACACCGTGGGCACAGGTCGAATTCCCGGAAGTGTGGTTGCAAACTGGATACGACTTACCGATGCAAATACTACCGATGGTAAAGGGCTTTTTGGAAAGCTCTTTTATTACGATAGCAACGGAAAGCTTGTTGGGAGCCACACGGTTTCAATTCCAAACGGTGGGCGCTATGATTTTGGCGCACATGAGAAGATCGGCAAAAGAGCTGTAGGGATGGCGGAGTTTAAACCTTCAAAACGAAGTGCTGGATATTACATTGAATCAAGTCGGTATGTATACGAGGGGCCAGTAGTAGAGGTAGGGAACTTTTGGACAGCATACACTATTCCGAATAAACCAACGACCGGTGTCCCCACTGTGAGTCGTCTTTCTACACTGGCAAATGAAATTGCTACGGTTGAGCTTATCAATGCTGCAGCAAGTAAGATCAATGCGTCATTTACTGTGTTCAACGCTTCGGGTGGGACGGTAATGAATGAGAAACTTAAAATTGCTCCAAAAGCGAGTCGTCATTTGCTCATTACCGGAAACCAGCTTCCGGCAGGTCTGAACGGTTCAGGGAAGATCTCTGGTCCACCAGAATCAATCGGTGCGGTGACATTAATTTATCGCTTCTTAGCAGATGGGACGTTACTTCACGCATTTGCGCCCTCTGCAATTGAGCCGGTAGGGAGTTTTCAACGCACGGAGTTTAATAGCTTCATTGCGCACACCAATACCCTTGATGTGACAAACTCTCTTGATAGTGCCGTGACGGCATCGGTGCGGGTGCTTGATTTTGATTCATCTCTCGTTGAGTCATTTAGCCTCAATCTTCCGCCACACGGAACGAAACGGCGTAATTTGGTGGTGCCCAAAGATACTTACGGCACTGTAGTTGTAGAGAGTGGATCGGTGGCAGGACTTGTGATTCGAAATGATGTGAGTCGGATGCTGGAATATACCCTTTCATTTCCAGGGAAATAAAAGGCGCTAGCGGTATCAACAAAGTGACCGCAGAGGAATCCATATAATCCTTTCAGGATAACCTCTCGGTCACTTTGGCTAGCTATCGCTGCGTTCCCACCGGAGCGCAGGTACACGTTTTAAAGCATGCCTCCTTTCGTCTTGGGTGGAACCGAATACATCGCTGAGGATCTTAATCCGCCTTTTTACCGGTTCGCGAAGAAGCCGGTAGTATTCAGGCAGAATTTCTCGTTTCAGGGTCTCTTCACCTCGTCTTCGACTTTTGAGAGAATCTCCGGGTTGGCCTCTCAGAGTTCGTCTCATAGTGGCAAACCCCTCAAGATCTCGGGGTTTATCGTGCTCATGTTTGAACACTTGTGACACCCTATCAATGACCTCCGTCATCCGGAAATAATCATCAAGCTGGTGACACCGCCATTCGAGATCCGCCAATGAGTTCTCAACTCCGAGATCGGGCAGTAATTCTCCAAGCGCTCTGTTGGGGTCAGAGTCACGCCTGAGAAGCACGCTCTTTGCTCCCGCAATATAGAAGTGACCGGTCGGATGGAGGTGATCAGGGCCTACGGGTGGAAGGATATGGGCGGAAGCAATTTTACTCCTCAACCTCAGTGGTAGGTGAGTAGAGAGAAGTTGATCAAATTCGGCTTCTGACCTGGGTTTTTCAACCGTACGTCTTGAACGATGAAGTGATTTTCCACCACCTCGTCGAATAAGATCTTGGTTTGTCTCCACCGTTGTCGTTCCGATTTTGATCATTACGGCATCTTGGGGAAGACTCGCCGAGATTATCCCCATCTCGGTAGTTTGACGTGCCGCGTACTTTGTAAGTATGGGGTGAGTATTTTGAACGTGATGTTCAATCCGCCGCCATGAAGGGAGGGCTGAGAGTGCTGAGTCAAAGACAATGTTTACTCCCTTTTCTTTTCCCCGCTTGTGTAAGCGAGTATTGATTTTTTGAATCGTCACAAAGTGTTCAGCGGCCACTTCGCGCACCGCTTGTGGATCGACTGCAGCAGTGATCGATTCGTTGAAGGAAGCGATCTCCATCGCAAGAAGCACCGTAAAGTGATCGAGGGGAACTCTCAATTGCATCAGGAGGTCGATTCCAAGATGCACAGGATACAAGAGTTCCCACGGAGAGCCCTGGGAGAGGTGCGAAACTCCCACCATCCCCACGGGAAACAGACCGTAGAGCTGTGAAGCCGTGATCTCATCTCCCACGACGCTCTGACATCGCTGGAGAGTAAGTGGGTTTACAAAGGGTGATTGGCCTAACACCTGAAAAAGGTGAGGGCCGATTGGGGGCTCAAAGTATAAGCGTCCCATAGAGACCTACCTTTCTTCGTGTTTGCCAGCCAAGTGAGGCAGAGTGTCAATTGAACTCCCGTTTTATCAAAAGCGGGAAGAACCTTACATGTTTGGATTCCTCGTTGGTCCAAAGAGACTATGTTGTCTCATCGAACCAATGAAGGTGTTTCTCTACCCGACGCTAGATACCAAAGAGAGATAGACGCTATATCAAACCCCCTAAAACTTTTTATACAATATCTTCTACTTCTACTTCTACTTCTACTTAGACTTAGACTGAACTTCGACTTGCACTTGCACTCTCTCCACGCATTTAAATTCTAAGGGTAGAGATTTTTAGTGCAAGTGCAGGTGCAAGTCGAAGTTTAGTCTAAGTAGAAGCCTTAAAGACTAAGTCTAAGGCTTCTGGAAGTTTTGATACAGAGTTTTAGGGAAATATAAGCGTCCCGTCAAGGGCAGCGCCTGGTCTCGGCCATCTTTATTCGCTATCTTCGTTACTCTTTAAAGATGGAGCTTAATTTCTCCTCAAATGTTTCTGTGGTGAAAGGCTTTACCACATAGTTTGAAACTCCGGCTTGAATTGCCTGGATCACATTCTCTCGTTGAGATTCTGCCGCAAGCATAAGAAACGGAATATCTTTAAGTTTTATATCTCCGCGAACTGCTCTAAGGAGGTCAATTCCCATCATGTTTGGCATATCAGAATCTGATACAACAAAGTCAATACCACCCTCTTTTAATATCAAGAGAGCATCTTCTCCATTTTCAGCTTCAACAATATTTGCAAACCCAAGTTGCTTCAGGATGTTTTTAACGATTCGACGCATCGTCACATAATCGTCAACTACTAAAACTTTCATACTACCGCATCGAGCAGGTATGGTGGTCATTCGTTACGTCCTATATCTTCTGGAAAGCAAAGTGTTTTTATATAAAACTTAAGTAAATCATCGACCATAAAAATGATTTTGTTGAGATGTTATGCCTCTGCGGGGGTGTATTATCGTGGGCTTTGAAGGTTTATTAGCCCGATTTGGCACAGTTGCTAGTAGATTCACTGAGCCTTTATTAGGTAGATAAATTAGGACGGACGCTTTTAATCTGTTAAGAAACAGCTTCTTTTCAGAGGAAAGGATATATTGCCTCTTTGCAGGAGAACAGGCGATAATAATCCTTTCTTTTTCAAAAGAAACTGGGGGATGGCGAAGCATATGGGTGAATATTGGTATGGGGTTGGGATCTAATACGCTGCTTTTAAAGCGTGCAGGGGTGTTGCTTATTGTTTTTTTCCTCATTTTGC
Source organism: uncultured Bdellovibrionales bacterium (assembly GCA_964505555.1). Lineage (GTDB taxonomy): Bacteria > Bdellovibrionota_C > UBA2361 > SZUA-149 > CAZDIO01 > CAZDIO01. The sequence continues at coordinate 4,947 of CAZDIO010000163.1, read as the reverse complement.
TTGGTATGAGGTTCTTTGGACCCTCTTCTCTTTCTGTCGTTCAGCCCACAACTGGTCCAGCGGTACAAGCCGTGTATGCCACGGGGTCTGTAGAAGCTGCAGTTATGTTTCCAGTTTCTGCTCGAAGTGGAGCCCGCTTGGTTAGCCTCCTGGTTGATGAGGGAAGTATTGTTAAAAAGGATCAACTTCTTGCCCAACTTGAAGATGAGGACCTTCAACACGCGATGGCAGAGCTGCGTGCTCGAGAAAGTCTTACAGAAAAGGAATTTGAACGACAATCTTCTCTTTTAAAACGTCACGTTGCTTCTGAAGAGGCGTTTGATCGCGCAAAATCAGAATGGAATGCGGCAAAAGCTTCCTTAGCAAAAGCCGAAGCTCAAGCTCGATACATGAAACTATTTGCTCCTGCTGATGGAGTGGTCATTCGTCGCGATGGAGAGATTGGGCAGATGATTCCAGCAAATCAGCCGTTGTTCTGGCTTACAAGCGGAAACACACTGCGAATTACTGCAGAGATCGACGAAGAAGATATCCCCATGGTTCAAATTGGTCAGCAGGTACTCATCCGAGCTGATGCATTTCCTGGAAAAACATTTCATGGAGAGGTCAAAAGCATTACTCCCAAGGGAGATCCCGTAGGGCGAAGTTATCGTGTGCGCATTGAATTCAGTACAGAAACTCCCCTTCAAATTGGAATGACCGCAGAAGTAAATATCGTGGTTAGAGAAAGTGAGAGCTCTCTTCTTCTTCCCGCAAGCGCAGTTCAAGAAGATGCTGTGTGGTTGGTTGTGGATGGTAGGCTTGTTCGACGGAAAGTCTTCGTTGGAGCAAAAGGGGAGAAGCAAGTTGAGATCAGAGAAGGAATTCGTTCCGACGATCAAGTGGTGTTGCAGCCAGACGCCGGGCTTGAAGAAGGTAAGAGAGTTCGAGTAGTGCTTGTGCCATAGGGAACTCAATGCGCTTACTAGCAGCAATTGCACTCAAACATTTACTATCACGAAAACGTCAAAGTGGCGTTTCCTTGATGGGAATTGTTTTAGGTGTATCTTTCTTTTTAGCGATCTCCTCACTCATGCAGGGTTCAGAAAAGGATTTTATTCGACGGCTTGTCGATAATTCTCCACACATCACTGTTCTTGATGAATTTCGAATTCCACGTCAACAACCAATTTTTGAACATTTTCATCAGGGGGCAATTGAGCTTCGGAGTGTTAAGCCAGTAACAGAAACTCGCGGCATCCGTGGATATGAGCAACTCCTTTCGGCGTTTCGTGCAAAGGCAGAAGCCTTAGCCTCTCCCGTTCTTGTTGGGCAGGCGTTGGTTACTTTTGCAGGAAGGGATTTTGGTGTTACTTTAAACGGCATGATTCCGAGTGAGATTAAGGGGGTAACCACAATTACCAGTTACATGATTGCGGGCACCATCGATGATCTTATTGCAAATCCTGATGGAATTGTTATTGGCCAAGAATTAGCACGTCGATTGTCTGTAATGCTCGGTGATAGCATTACGATTGTTTCCCCTCTTGGAGAGGTTCATACCTTTAAAATATTAGGCATCTTTCGGGTAGGTCGAGCGGATTTTGATCAGCGCCAAACGTTTGTTTCTCTCAAGCGAGCACAGTCACTGTTTAATCGTCCAAATCGAATCAATAACATCGTAGTTAAGCTACCGGATCCTTACCGAGCACGAGAGTTTGCGGCAGAGATTGAGAAGCAGTTTCATTATAAGAGCATCTCTTGGCAGGAGGCATCTGAGGATCTCATTAATACTTTGGCTATTCGTAATATTATTATGTACACCGTAGTGAGCGCGGTACTGATCGTTGCTGCTTTTGGAATTTATAATGTAATTTCGACTGTTGTCATTGAGAAGCAACGAGACATTGCGATTCTCAAGTCGATGGGGTTTCGAACTCAAGATATTTCGGGGATCTTTGTTATTGAGGGAACAGTTTTAGGATTGATGGGGGTGCTTCTAGGACTCCCTTTTGGGAGCGCCATAATGTCAGGTCTGATGCAGATCGAATTTACTCCTCCGGGACTTACCTCACCAATACAAATGCCGATTGATTGGAATTGGAAGCAGTTTGTTATCGCCGCATCGTTTGCACTGAGCGCAGCCATCATTGCAGCCTTGTTACCGGCAAGAAAAGCTGCAGGTGTTGAGCCGGTAGCGATCCTTCGAGGGGCGCAGTGAGTAAGACGGTTGTAGGAACTGAGAAACTTACACGACGTTTAATGGGCGAAGTCCCGGTGACGTTAATTGAGGATGTTACGATTGAAATTAATTCTGGAGAGTTTGTGGCGATCGCCGGTCCTTCAGGTTCGGGAAAATCCTCACTGCTCTATCTTCTTGGCCTTCTTGATCGACCTTCCAGTGGGAAATTGTGGCTTCATGGTATTGATACAACCACACTGAATGAGGATGAACTTGCTGATCATCGACTATCACAAATAGGATTTATATTTCAATTTCACTTTCTCCTCCCTGAATTCTCAGCATTAGAGAATGTGATGTTGCCGATGAAACGTTTGAGAAAACTCTCAGAGGGAGCAATTAAAGCTCGTGCGGAGGAGTTATTGCGTGTTTTTGGTCTTGGTGACCATATCCATAAGGTTCCAAAACAACTCTCTGGGGGGCAAAGTCAACGAGTCGCGATTGCGCGGGCATTGGCAAATGAGCCGGTATTAATTCTCGCTGATGAGCCTACGGGAAATCTTGATACCGCATCGAGCGCTAATGTTGCGAAGGTATTAAAGGATCTTGCAAGAAAAGAGGATCGCGCAGTTGTTGTTGTCACGCATGATCAGGATTTCGCAAAAACGGCTGATCGGATAATTACGGTTGTTGATGGGCAAGTTGTGGGATTTAAGAGAAGTGAATAAATCGTTTTGGGGCAAGTGGTGCCAAGGCCGCTTGTTGCTCAGGGAGCGAAACTTGTCTAAAATAGAAGTTCTTATTACCGAGAGCTTTTTTCACGGTGTTAGAGAGGTAACGACTAGAGAGATAACAGAGGAGATTTTTAAATGATTAAGACGCTTTCAATAATTTTTATTTCACTTCTTGTTATTCCTGCAACGGTATTTGCTGAAGCTGTTCCAGGAAAGGCGGCTCCAGGTTTTGAAGTAAAAGATATTACTGGGAAGGTGCATACGTTGAGTGATTATTCAGGTCAGTGGCTTGTGCTTGAATGGTTTAATAAAGATTGTCCTTTTGTAAAGAAGCACTATGAAAGTGGAAATATGCAGAGTCTACAAAGTTCTTATCGAGGAAAAGGGGTTTCCTGGCTGAGTGTTATCTCTTCAGCAAAAGGGAAGCAAGGATATTTAGAGCCGGAAGAAGCAGCGACCGTATTTTCAAATTATAAAGCAACTCCCTCTGCAATACTTCTTGATGTTGAAGGGAAGGTTGGAAGAGGTTATGGCGCGAAGGCAACTCCGACGATGTATGTAATTAATCCTCAGGGAAATGTTGTTTATGCGGGAGGAATTGATGATAACGATTCTCCAAGTGCTGATGTGATTCCAACATCGAAGAACTTTGTTTCGGCTGCTCTCGATGCAGCAATGAAGGGAAAACCAGTGGAGATTGCATCCGCAAAGGCGTACGGATGTAGTGTGAAGTATTAAGGATCAATACACGGCTTCGTTGTAGCAGCGATCGCAATATATGGGTTCTGAGCGTTGTGGGGAAAATGTAGTTGCAATTACGGCAGCGCATTGGGCACAGTGTCGGGTCCAGAGCTGATTGGGGTTTCGTTTTTGAAGACGTGCTAAATGACGGCATTCAAAGCACTTCGTTGGAGGAGACACTTGCATTCGACGATAAAATGCCAGCTCCTGTGAGATCATTCGAAAGTTTTTCTTACAGGAAGTACACGATAGGAGCTCGTGGATGATTGAATCGGGGATTGTTTCAATGTTGAGATCTTCATCAAGAATATTTCCCGGAAGATAATCTTGTTTGTCTTCATCCTTCCAGAGATATCCCTTTAATTCTGCCTCTTCCTTTGTTAACGGATAGTAACTTTGTGCGGTAGATTCGTTACGTATATCATTACGGAAAAAAGAGAGCAAAAATGCATTTGTTCAATGACGAAAATGAGAATCGCCATATGAGACTCTTTAAATAAACAATATTCTGAATATGAAAACTAGAAAGACGTTTAACTTGGTTGTGGGTCTCATAGCGACAGTCGTTGTTTGTGTAATTCTGTTTCGAAACAAAATACTCGCAGCAATTCTTATGGTGTTTTTTTCGCGCCAAGAAATGAATGGAATTAACATTGATGTTTTATCATCGTCGTTCTCAAAGGTGGTGCTCTCGTGTCACGGAGAGATTGGCAGACCAAACTTCAATCTCACCGGGAACCTAAAAGAGATAACAGTGACCTATGAGTTTTTAAGACTTTCTTGGTTGCGACTAAAGAAGATCGATGTGCGTGATGGTGAGATGACATTAGCGCTTCATCCACAGTCCACGAGAGAACAAGGAAGTTTCGAATTAAAATCGGCTTTGGAGGCAATGTTTTCTGATGTCCTGCCTATTGAAGAAATTCAGTTTGAAAAGTTGCGTTTGATGATTACCGATACAAAAAATAAAAGTATCGAATTCTCTTCAATCGATGGGACGTATTCTGCAGAAAAACTACTCCTTTCTGCAACAGATGCTGGCCAAGAAAAGCTCATTGAAGTTAAGGGCAGCCGAACAACGAATCAGTACTTGCTCAGAGGAACTATTTACGAACAAGCTTTGCTGATCCTCTCTGCTGTAATTATGCCATCATCAGTGTCAGTGGAGCATGGTCAGCTTGAAGTATTTGGGGAGCTGTCATGGAGAAACAATAATTTTGCCTCAAAGGGGAGTTTAAATATAAATGAGTTTGCAGGAACCGTAGGTGGGGTAGAAATTAGCCAAGGTCAAATCGAAGTTACTCTCCCCGA
>CAZDIO010000162.1:0-15177 GCA_964505555.1 uncultured Bdellovibrionales bacterium | reverse complement strand
AGGATGTTTCATTAAAATACTACGGTTCCTCATGCTGTGTCGTTCGAGACAATGCTCGAGCTATTTTTGTAGCTGCAGAATCATAGAGAAATTCACTTCCATTAAAACCATTAATGAGTTCCTCCGCCTCTGCAATCTCTGAAGCACTCATTCCGCGAGCTTTTGCTTCTAAGATTAAGGACTCGAGCCGGTCCCGCGCGCTCTCTCCAACAGCGCTATGTGAGGCTTCTAATTGTGGATAGAGTTTTGGATTTCGAGAGGGATTGTTGATGGTTAACAGATCTCCCTCTCCTCCGCTATAACTCCACCGTTTCATGTCGTGGTTATTTGGCGTTGAAAATGCATATGCTGCTCCTACGCCGACTGTAAGAGCGGCTCCTGACATCGCCAAATTAGTTCCACTCCCGAGTTTATTTAATTTTCGGTTTCCTGGGCCATCTGCTAACGGGCTTCCCACGCCGAGTAAGGTATTTAACACCTCTCCAGTAAAATCCCAGTAACGTTGATCGTCTTTGAGAGCGATATCAAATTCAACTCTATTTCCATCTGTCTCAAAGTCCATATAGGGAAGTTCAAACACGTCATAAATTCTAGAGTGCTTCATCGCTTCTAAGCTCTTTCCTGATGTCATCGAGTCGATAGCTGCCCAGATCGCGAGGCGATTGAGATGATCTTTGTACTGTTCTCTCGTGATTCCACCAAGCTTTGAAAACAATGATCCCATTTCATCGGAATTTTTTTCAAAAGTATCTCTCTGATTGTTTGCCTGAGTGATTCGCCGACGATTGGAAAATGCGCTGCCAAACAAACTATCAGCATTACTAATAAGTCGTGCTTGAAGATTCCCTGCAATTCCGTCAAACGATCCAGTAAGTGCTCCCCATTGCTTAGACTTTGCCTCAAGATCTCCAACAGACTCTCCGTAACCACTCCAGACGTTTCTTGCACCTGGACTTCGTTGCGTATAATGCTGACTTCCCGCTTTCTCCTGATGCAAACCTTGAGACAGTCCTGCACGACCTCCTGTATCGTTTTCCATGTAGTCCGCGGCATCACTGAGCTTTGAGTCTAGTGTTTCCAATCGATAACCACCAACACCATACTGAGAGCTTGTCTTCCAGGTTGCTCGCGCAAAAGCTTCACCGTAGTTTTTAATACCTTCAGAAACAAGACCTGCCCCACCCTTTAATGTTCCAATCGTCAAGTAACTTGTTACGAGAGGAATTGCGTTAATCGCTACAGCGATAACATTGTAATACGTGGAGAGATTAAAAGTTGGATCTGCTGCTCGCATTGCTGCAATCGCCACGTGAATTTCTTCGGAGAATGCCGGAGAGGTTCCCTTCTCTTGATAAGTCGCAGCAATGCCACCAGTAAAAATGGTAAAGAATATCTCATCAAGAAGCATGACGACGGCGTATCCGACATCCCAAGTTTTTACCCAAAACCACAGTCCAAAAAACATAATAAAAGATGAATGCCGATTAGGAATAAGTAAGAGAAAACAAAAGAATGGATATGAAAGTCCCAGGATATAGAGGAGGATTCCTTGGTAGTATGGAATTGATGCTGCGGTATAGACAAGTCGAGAGCGCTCTTGCCACTGAATATTTTCATTTTTCAAACGCTCAACTGCGGTCAACTCGTTTTCGCCCTTGACGTTGAGACTTCGATACTCCTCTCCTCGTCTTGCAAACTTCGCCATCATTGTACCCGCAGAGCCAATGACCGCTTCGTTATGAAAGAGCTGCTTTGCAAGCGCTCGATAGATCATCATCTTCTGCGTCGCTTCGGTTTCTGCCTGATCTTCACGAAGTGCTTGGTTTCCTCTATAACCAGCGGCCTCGCGCCAGTCAGAGAGGAGGATTTTGGAATTTATCCCCATCTTTTCAGTTTTATCGACCATGCCATTTACAATTTGGAGAGCATGCCGATGAAGACCGACATAGACAAAATTCCAAATCTGCCCACAATCAAAAGTTACATCTTGCAGGTCTTTCATTGCCTGAGCTACTTTTTGAGAGCGCTCAGGATCATCTTGATGTTCTCTACGTTGAGCTTCCATTCTCTCTAGGAGATCGTCAATAGCGATCTGGACTTGTGGTGCTGCAGGAGATGGTTCACTGAGAATTTGAGGCACGGCCATCAGATTCCATAGATCTGGGTAATCGACCTTGAGGTTTGCTACATACTGTTTTGCTGAAGTGGTGAGCTTAATTTGCAGAGGTTCTGTAATTCGACGCCGCGCGATCTCTTGATCGCGAATACTCAGTGTTCGATCGTTGATATTTGCAGCAGCATGATACACCTGTTGACAGTCACCGAGCATCGCAACGTGAAGTAGCTCGCTAAAAGTTTCATCATTAATGACAGAACTTGACATCGCACCATAGAGTTGTTGTCTCGTAATGAAACGTAAATCAGTTTGGAGGCGTCCAGATTTTATCAAGTTGACTAGATTCTTTGAAGCATCACTGATCATCACATTAAATCCATCAAAGAACCAAGATACCCGTGGCTTTGGGATCTCTCCAGATCCATAAACCCCAAGGGTATTTCTTACGACCCCCTCTTTTAGGATTTCATCACGGCTCTCATCTCCAAAGGACCAGTTTGCACCGTCACTTTCAACTCTATAGGCGAGGACGAAATAAAACGCTGTTGGACCGAGGAAGAACCAGAGTGCAAATTTGTGGTGTTGGGTAAGTACAAACGAACCAAGCGCACCCGCTGCAGCAATGATATAGACAAAGGCGGCGATGGTTGAAATTGGGGTATCAAGTTGTATGCCGGAAGGAGCGTCGGCACCGATGATCGCATCAAGGATGTAGGATTGATAATAGTACCCTACGGTCTCTAGTGCAGAAGCGATTAAAGTTCCTGATGATGCAACGTCGGCCATAAATTACGTGAAGTTCTTTTTTCTCATCTCTCTCAATGTCCTACATGAGGACTAACCTTAAATACTTTTCGAAAGGCATTAGACATCACATTACCTGTGGCACCCCCTGGACGGTAATTGATCTGCGCCTTCTTATAATCGTACTCTGTTGACAATGGATGCGTAATGATAAAATCGTGGTTTGAGTAATAGTTGATAATCGTATCATGAACGATCTGCAGATTTTCAAGACGTTGTGACTCGTTATAAATAGCGCGCCGGATATTCATGTGGAATTTTGATTTAGCAAGATCTCGTAAGTATCTTCCCCCCTCACCTTGAATCAAACCACTTTGAATATCACTTGCTATTCCAGCAAGGATGTCCTTACGGCCTCCCGCTTGGTTAAGTCGGGAGAGAAATTGCTTTGCCATTAATTCTCCACCGAGTGCGGCCATTACATCTCTATCTCTGAGAGATGCCCCAATAGCGCCCTTAAATGCTTTAATTTCTCCCTTTGTTATTCGCTCAGCGAGATCTTGATTTCTCAGTGAGAGATGATACTGCTCCATCGCAAAACCGATCTTTCCAGAGAAATTCTGATACCCTTGTGCAACCGCATGAACGATCTCACCACCACCTTTTTTAACTAGAATTCCAGTAAGAACAGGTACAGCACCGATTAAGGTTGCAAGCACGTTAAAGTAGGTATTCACGGTGTATCCCGGATCAACCTCAAGAATTGTTTTTAGCGCCTCGGCAGGATCTCCAGCGGTGCTGTTTGAAACAGGCGGTCCATGGGGCATAAGATTATAGAGAAGTTCATCGACGATCATTACGATCGCAAAGCCGATATCCCATGATTTTACCCAGAACCAGAGCGCCATCCACCGCAAAAATGCCCAATGTCGTCCGGGCCAGATCATCGCCATTGCAAAAAATGGATAGGTTAGTGCTAAAAAGTAAAGGGTGATTCCCTGAAGATAAGGGATCGCAAGCATTGAGGCGAGATACATCCCCTTGCTCTCATACTCGAGCCCCTGAAACGCTTCGCGGAGATCGTGAACAGATTGATTATCGTTTGCCCAAAACTCTTTAGGGTGAACCTGATCAAATTCTGCTTGAATGATGTTCTTCTCTATTTTTTGAAGCTCCCGAAAGAACATCCTCACCGCGATCTCATTGATAAAGACAAGAAGTTTCTGATTATCATCCAACGAAACTTCCTCATATTCTCCGGTATCATCTGGGCTTTCCGGAGGCTTTGCGTAGATTTTTACTTTGGTGTCAACCTTTTCACGAATTTTGTCTTCAACATCTTTGACGGTCATGCCAGGAGGAAGATTAGCGTTAGCAACCGCTGCAAAGAGTGTGCTTGCATGCATTTTTAGGGAGTTTATTCCTAGTTGCCAGATCTCTTCACAGGTGTAGTTTTCTTTTAATTGATTTTCATCCGTTATTTTCTGCGGAAGAATCGAATTGTCTGTGGGATCGGCTGGAGATTCAATGTAATCATAAAGAATTCCATTCTTAAGCGCCTGTTGAATTGCTGGATGAGCTTTTTCAATCCGCGACTCTTTTCCCTCTTTGTCAATAATCGTTTTCTTGAAGTCTCGTCTTATCTCTTCCGCGGAGTTAAGTCGTTGATTTGCGCCGTAATAATCCTTCATTACACCAAAATAAGCGTTACATCGTGTTACCATCAATAGATTTACAAAAGACTTCAATGAGCCATCCTGGATTTCAAGATCAAGAAGGGTATGATAGCGTTGCGTCTTACTTATAAATCCAAGATCAATTTGAGAGAGATCTAGTTTTAAAAGACTTACAAAACTATTTACGAGCCCACTAACAAACTCATCCCACAGTGCAAAAAACCAGGAGACATCTCCTGCTTTGTTTCCTTTTTCGGAAAGTCTTTCTGCAGTAACTCCTTCTGTCATCCGCTCTACGTAGATCTGATTAAACTCTCTTCCCCCAAGCTTCCAATGCACACCTTTTGAGGGAACTCGTGGCAGAAGAAGAGCATAAAAAAGTGTTGGCCCTAGAAAGAACCAAAGACCAAATTTGTAGTGTCCACCAACTGCATAAATAAATAATCCTGAAATGGCAGCGAGGAGATAAAGTAGAATGCCAAAGTCATTGGAGAACCCCTGTTCAAAAAAATCAAGCACGGCTGAATGCATGGAATGCCCTGCCGTTTCCAAAACAGCAGCAACAAGCGAACCAACACTGCCGATTGGCTCTAGATCAAAGATGAAATCTGTATTTGGAGCACCCATAATATTAAAACCTAATCGTCTGTTCCTGCTCCATAATTGCCCCCGTAGTTATCATATCCTTCTTCACCGATACCGACTCCTGCAAAACCAATTCCACCATCTTCTGCGTTACTTCTTGAATCAAACATCCCCGGCCAGCCAAGACTGTTTGAAAGCATGTCGCGGCCCTGATATTTTTCGTTCATTAATCCCACATAAGCTTCAGCAACGCCTTGAGCGACGCCCGTGTCGTAGGCCATCTTTCGTCCAGTAACGGCCGCAAGCATGTTTTTGTGCATCTGTTGTTGAGGGTCAAAGACTACTTTGGCTTCAGCAAGTCTCTTCGTGATATCCATGAAATTTGCATGCGTGCCGTCTCCTTTTGAACTTCGCAACTCTCCCAAAAGATTCTTCCCTGGATTTTTTTGTGCCCAGTCAGCCATTGAAAGTACATAATCAGCTCGGTACTTCGTAATCATTCGACCGATCATCGATGCATGCATTCGTCGTACGGCTCGTCCCTTTCGACCACCAAACTTAATGGCTTGTTGGTCGATACTGTTTTTTAACGCATCGTAAGCTTCAGTTGCTCCCAAACAAAGATGAGCAGAGAGAAATGGGATTGCCAACGTAAAGAGCGCGATGATGTGATAATAGGTATTGAGATTCGTAAGCGGATCGTTTTCTAACATCACCGTATAGATAAGATGGGGACTATTCCAGTCCATATTTTCAATCTTACTTTTTGTGCGAATATCGTTTTGCATATACTGCCAAAAGAGATCCCGAAGAAAATATATTAGCGCAAAACCAACATCCCAACTTTTTACCCACACCCAAAGACCCATCCACACAGCAAACTTTGCAACGTTTCCTGGCATGAGAAGAAACACGCTAAAAAATGGAAATGCGAGACTTAATAAAAACAGCAGCACTCCTTGAATATAAGGGATCGTTCCTGCAAAATATTCAAGCTTCGAGCGACCTACCTCTCTTTCGGCAGCGGCAACAGTTCCAAAAATTGTTCGATACATCGCAGGATCCCAGCCCGCATGACTCTGGAGATTTTCAGTAACGTTGCCGTAGATGTTATTTGAAAGGGTATTTCTAATTAAGAAGGCTGCAACGACTTCTGTCGCCTTACTTGAAGGGAGTGTTTTTTTCTCACTATCATAGACGATAGCCCGACTTACATATTCCTTCACCTTGTTCCAGTCAATATCAGGATGCTGTTTCTTGTCGTAGTCAGAAGTTAGATACTGTTCAGCAACCATCCATGAAGCAAGAGTTGTATACCGCCAGATATCTTCGCAGCGAACATCTATATCCTGTTCGACAGGGCCGACGAGCAAAGGATCATCGTTTCTTAAGTATTGGTCCGAAAGAATGAGATACGCCTTATCCTCAGCAGAAATTGGTCGATCAGTTTTTGTTGAATGATAGGTCAGTACTTCGTGAATGTAGCGTTTTATATCAAGATCCAGTGTTAGAGGCACCGCAAAACGCTCTGTGTACTGTGATTGACGAAACTCTTTTATTTTTAGAGAACTCTCTGTATTGTAATTAAGTGTTAGTTGGTGAGAGAGAACTGCAAGCTCTCCACAGTGACCCATCAGCCCTTTTGCAAGAAGTGCAATAAATCCCTCTTCCGTACCTTGGATACGATAAAGTTGGGTAAGCATCCGCTCTCTTGCCACGTAGATCAGATCTTGCTTATTTTTCGTATCAAGAAGAACGGCAACCAAACCTTGTACGATACTAGAGATCGTATTATCAAAAACTGCATAGAAGTAAGACACATGGGGCGTTTTTTCCTTTGCCCGGTCCGTTTCAAATGCTTTCCACTTCATTAGTGAAAAGAGTTTATCAGGATTATCCTCCATCACCCGATCACCAAAGTGCCAGACGGTGCCCTTTGCAGGAACGGTGGTCTGGAGCACCCACAGGAAAAGAGCTGGCCCTAAAAGAAAGTATGCAGCACATTTGTAGTCTCCAAAGATGGCAACAGAAGCTACTCCCCCAACTAAACACCACAGATATATTAGCTTCGCAATTAAACCGAGATATGGAGTAAACACGGTGAGAATTTCTGATTGACCATAGATCCCTGCTGTCTGCAAAATTGCAGCGACAACGTGACCCGCATAGCCGATGACACTCTCATCGACTTCGGGGATAAATACAGGAACTTCGATCTGGTCAGCCATTTTCCTTTCTTATCAACTCTCTTTCAACTATTGCCCTGATTTCTTGTCCCAACTTTGAAGAATCTTCTCATAATCTTCAGCAACGCCGGTTCTATTTACTAAAAATTCTGCAACAGGACCTCCGACTACTTTAGCTGCGTAGTATGCGCCACTTGTTAATGCAGCATTCCATCCAGTTGCGGCTACCCCACCAGCAAAGGAACTAATAACTCCAGAACCAGCCGAAGAAAGAATTTTCGAACCAATTGCTTTTGAGACCGCTGAGCCTACTCCAGGGGCAACAAGACTTAATCCAGCATCTACTCCGCCTTGAACTCCATACTGAATTTGCTCCACTTTAGCGTCTCGTATTGCTTCGAGTGTTTGTTTTACGGCGCCAAGGGGTGCATCAGGTGTTACCCAGTATTCACCTCGTCCAGAGAGACCACCTCGGATAGCGTCCATGTGACGAAACCACTCCTGATTTGCAGCTTTGTAATAGTGAAACGCAGCATTTGCTTGATTGTACTGAACCATTGCTTTATTTGCAGAGACACCAAGTTTGTCTCTTGCCGTTGTGCCGGCAAACATCGTGCCTGCACCCATAACCATCATTGGAATACCCACGCCTGCACCAAAACCAGTCAAGCTTGCTGCTGTACCGGCAACGATACCAAGTCCACCAAGAACAGCTCCTCCTACAGCGACTCCTTTTCCCACCTGGCCGAGGCTACGAGTAGCGGCTGCTGTTTCTCGCAACTCTTTTACTCCTGCGTTCGCATCATGACCGAGGTTTCCGATCGTATATTTTGCCGCCCACATCTCACGGTTACGGTTAATATCAGCGATGCTGCTATGAAGCGCCCAGTCACTTGCCGATTTTCCTAATGTTTGCCCCATGCTCCCTAGTCCCTCTACGAGAAATCCGGCGATAACTTTCTTTCCACCAAGAACTGCTTGAGCGGAGATGATCGGCACAGCAATAAGCATCGTGCTTAAAATCGAATAGTAATGCATCGTGTTGTAAGCAGGATCACCATGAAACGCAGCTTCAAGGATAGTGATCGGAGCGTGTCTGGGATCAACCGCTGGATCATAGACGGCGCTTTTTGGCATCAGGTCCCACAAAATCTCATCTACCACCATTACAATTGCCCAACCCACGTCCCATGCTTTGGCCCATCCCCAAAGAGCAAGCCAATTAAAAGCAAATGCTGCTTTTCCAGGAATTAAAAGAAGGAGCATGAAAAATGGAAATGTCATCGCAAGAAAATAAAGGATCACTCCTTGGAGGTAGGGAAGTGTCATCGAGAAGGTGAAGATATCGTACCGTTTTGCAAAGGCTAAACCGCTCGCTTGAAGTCTCTCTGATACCTGATGGACCTGATCGCGAGTCATGTCAGGTTGAAAATCAAACTCTTCCCGCTTATATCCAGAGTGTTCTGCAAGCTGTGCAAGCATTGATGCATCAGTGTTTGAAGTCAGCTCTTTTCGTAAAAGAGTTCCTGCAATAACGACGGGAATGATTGATGCATCCGGTTCAACTCGATTGTGTTTGACACTAAAGAGGGCCTCAAGCCATTCATCGAGTTTTTTATTGCCAGTAACGATCTTCGGATTCTTACCCCGTCCTCCCCCATCAACCTGTACATTTATCTCAGGAAGTGGCATTAGCTTCATCATGATCGACAACCAGATCTGGTTATAAATCGTTGGTTTCTCCTCTTTTAATTTTTTGAAGATCTCCTTTTCATCGATATCGCGAATCTCACCTTCAAGTTGCAACTTGACTCCCATCCAGCTCCAACACCAGATCTGAGCACAGCTTACTGGGCCAGAGACAGTGGCGTTAGGATTTTCTAAATCCTGCGGATCGAGACACTCCATGCCGTAGGTGATCCCACTTTTTTGTTGTTGATCGAGTTGACGCAAAAGCCCCTGAAGATATCCACGTGAATCAGGAAGAGTATGAATCTTTTTTCCACTAAAATTTCGTGTAGAAGTTTCTTGAAGAGGACCAAACTCCTCTTCGTAGATCTGTAACGATCGATTGTATTCAGGAGTTCCAACGTAGCTCCCTTTTTTTTGAAGGGCGCCATCTCGTTTGCTAAGCGCCATATACCGAGCAGCAGAGACGGCTTCACCGCATTTTCCCTTTAATCCAAGATGGATAAGCCACCGTAAATCACCATCAACAACTCTTGATTGAAACAGTCGGTCAAGAAGTTGTTGCCTTGCCATAAACTTCATCTGGTGCCGGAGCGTTTCCTCTTCGTTCACACCAAGTTCGGCAATAATATGCACAAGATTTTGAACGATACTGGAGACGACTTTATTGTATTCATCAAAAAGTGCGGAGACATTGGCGTTTACATTATCGTTAATGACCTTGTTTACAGAATCAACACCAAGGGGTTGATTTCTCCCGATCTGCCAATCAACTCCAGCACTCTGACGGGTGTTAAATACGACGATGTAAAATAGCGGTGGACCGATAAAAAACCACAACCCCATCTCGTATTCGTGATAGACAGCAAGGTAAGCAAGGGCAAGAATTGCAGAGGCGATGTAGAGGAGGGAGCCAAAACTCATCAACATCCCTCGCAGATCTCGAAGAACGACAGACTGCATCTTATATCCTGCAGTTTCAAGTGAAGCGGCAACCATCGTTGATGTCACCCCACTTTTTTCAAGGGGACTACTATCTAAGATATTTGGAGTTTCTGGGAGAGAGGGTAGGTTTGGAAGGTTGATCTCTTCGTCGGCAAATGCTTTTTCGTTAAGAAAGAAGATAAACATTACAGAGAGAATCTGTAAAAGAACAAAGGCTCTCCCTCTCTGGCTCGGAACGACAGAAAAAAGAGTATTTATTTTATTAAAGGATTTTTTCATCCTTTACCCTCTTCTCTCTGGATAACGTTTCGGTCGGAATTTAATAAGAGATCTTTGACTGGGCCTACTGGTTCTTTAGGAACAGAAGGTAGGCCGCTTCCTGGAGGAGGTGCCACCGTTCCATCTTCAGTGATTACTTGGAGCTGAAAACCAAGACCATCTTTGGTTCTTATCCACTCTTGGCGTTTAACCCCGGACCAATAATCTCCGCCAATGTTAAGATTGTTAAGTGTATCTTCCTCATAGATAAGCTCCTTAACCACAACCGGCATGATAAATCCGGCAAATGGCTCCAGAGGACTATTATTGGGACGCGATGTCTTTTCAAGTACAAAGTTTCCATTTGGCTTTTGAACTCGATTTCCATGGGCGTCAATTGCGTACTCTTCTCCATATCCTCCCGGGAATCCACCACGTTGATATCGCTGATCCTTTGTTGGATACATCCGACTTTGAAGAGCTCCAAGAACTTTGTTTCCAGCGTCAAGAACAATAGCAGCTTCGGTCATTTTTAGATTGATCTCACGATCAAGTTGTTGTCGACCTTCAAGAAAGTGAGCAAGCTCATGTTCTCCGAAGGCATCCATGGCAGCAAAGATCGCACCCATTCGCTTGCGATGTTCCTTGTATGGGCCGTATGCCATCTCTCGGTACGCATCCACATCGAGTTGTTTATTGCGCATTTTGGCATACGTACTCATTCCTGACTTCATTGCCTGACCGAGGTGATTTATGGCGTCACTTGCTTGAGCGCTGCCAGTAGAATTTAATGCGCGGCGACCTCTTAATGTGTTTGTTGTTGAAGCCGCGGCTTCAACAGCCTCAACTCCACCTGCAATGGCTGCAAAACCAATTGCCCATCCTTCTCGACCATCATTGCCTTTTCCTTGCCACCGCACCCCACGCAAGGTCTGACCTTCAGAGCGCTTCATGCCCATGATCATGTCGTTCATCACCCCCATACCGTAACGACCTTGCGCAACTTGACCAGCCTCATCGCCATCTTCTTTTGGCGCATCCACAAAGGAGGAAAGCACGCTATATTTTCCCTTCATTACGGCGTAGCCAGTAATCGGAGGGATCGCATAGAGGGCCATCGAGATAAAGTTATAGTGAGCGTGAATATCAAATGCCGGATCAATTGAAAAAGCAGAGACAAGCACATCAGGAAGACCGTATTTTTCTGTGTTTGAAAAAATGTCATAGGGAACCTTGGAATTAGGAAGAAGGTTCCAGAGTACCTTTTCAAGAATCATCACCAGCGCAAAACCGATATCCCAACTCTTTATCCAGATCCAAAAAAGTGGAAGGTGAAGAAATTTTGCAGCGTGTCCTGGAGTAACTAAAAGAAGTGCCATGAACGGGTAACTAAGTGAGAGAAAATACAACATACACCCTTGGAAGTACGGTAGTTGTAAGGCGTAAGAGAATATTCCCTGTTGTAAATAGTTTGACTGATAGTTCTGATGGTAATAGTACGCAGCATCGATATGCCCCACGGACTCAATGAGTTCGTAGGATCTCCAGTCTTCATCCTGGTTTTGTGAGCCAGGTTTTACCAGCACCTCGTAACACCCCTCCCCAGTATTTGTTCCCCCGCAACTTGGATTGTAGCGAAAGCGAGCTGTTTCCCAAGCGACTTGTGGTGCTTCATCCTCATGAGAGAGGCGGGTAGGCATGATCCTTCGCGTGCTTGCGTAGTAGTGGGATTTGTTTTTTATAAGGCTTGCTTGTTGTGATCGAGGAAGTCCAATAATTAGATTTCTTAAAAGAAACGAGGAAACAACCTCAACGAGATTACAATTCTGATCCGCCACACGAAACGCACCAGGCTCATTGTGAACGAGCTTTTTTGCAAGTGTCTTACAGAGCACATTTTCATCAGCAGCTACGACATCCTTATTATACATCTGTGATGCATCATTTAGCTCCAGCTCCACATGATTTAAGATCACCTGTGCATCTTCCATGATCGCGTCTTTTGAAACTTCCCACATCGCCCCACAACTTAAAGATACCTGCGCAAGGTCGGCATCAGTTGTTCCAGGAAGATTAAAGCGCTCAACATATCGATATTTCTCCGCATAGGCCGACATGAATTCTCTTGTTTGTGGGCTTAGCTCAGTCTTGCCGATTCTTGCTGCTTCATTGAACTGATGTTTGAGTTGCTCTCGCCTATCTCGAATATCCTTTGCTCTTCCGGCACCATCGGTGCGCTTTAGTGGATCAGGATCGTTTTGGGCCTGAACTTCGAAATAATGAAGTGCGGTTTCGCTAATATCACTGTGCGAAAATGCCAGAGCCACATTCATCATCTTCTCGCAGTTTGCGTAAAGATTTTCCCAGAGGATTCCGATGAGGCGCGGTTTTTGCGGTTGTGCGTTAATCAACACATCAAGAGCGTAGCGTCTATCAAGAAAGAGTAGATCCTCGTTATCATGTTGGCGAAGGACCATCGTTACCAAGCTGTTTACGACGTCGCTTACGGCTTTTGTAAAGATGTAAAATGGATAGGCAACACGGATCTTTCCGTCCGGTCGCATCTCTTCAAGTTCACCTTTAAAGACAGAGTTTACAGCTCGAGGCTCATTTTTTCCTAATGCCCAGTATGCACCATCGATCTCTACCCGTTGAGAGATGAGGATCCAAAAAAGAAATGGGCCAAGGAGAAGGTAGCGAGCCATGCGGTAACTTCCAAAAAGAGTTACCGAAAAGAGAGCACCTACGGCAGCGACGATGTAGAGGTATTGCCCAGCAAGAGAGAAAAAAGTCCGGAAGTCATCAAGAACGCGTTCCTGTGTGACGTATCCTGCTGTTTCAAGGACTGCACCAACAAGGGTTCCTGCTGAGATTGCATCTGCCATGCATTAAAAACTTCCTTTACCTATCTGCCTCGCCCCGTAGGCTTTGAGTCATTTGGATCAACGTTTCTCCCACTATCGCCCGTTCCGGTTCTCCCCCCCGGACGGTTCGTGGTGTTTTTCGGATCTTGAAATTCATCGATGTAGTTAAAGACGTGCGATGGCCCAACACCAAAGAACTGAAAATCTTGAACCCGTTGCATTAACGCATGAGAATTTGCCATTGCCGCTTGACCAAGTTGGTTGGTTTTGATCAGCTCTCGATCTTTGTTAACTGAAACTCCGATAAGAAATAACTGTGATTTGTCACCGGCTGAGACATCAACATTTGCTAATGTCATATATTCTGTTACTCGCCCCATCAGGCGCCGCACTTTTTCCTTATCTTGCTCCGTCGCTTTTTGATTGAGGGTCAGGTGATCAAGGGCGATGCTAATCATCCGTGTGTGGAGCCGTTGAAAAGCCGCAACTGCAGAAGCATCACAAAAGGCATCAATCCATCGACTCATCCGACCCGGATCGGTTTTCCCCATCACCTTAATATTCTCAATGTCAGCAGCGCTGAGCATGATTCCGAGAGAGGCTTCTACCCAAACCTCAAGAAGAGCGTTTAGTTCGGCTTCACTGTACTCAGCTTTCGGCTTATCCAACGGAAAGTGGGGAGGTTGAATCGATTGTGTGGGGCCAGGAAGTGGCCACTCATCTGGCTGTAGAAGAAAACGAAGTGCTGGACAGATACCATATTTCATTTTTTCTTGTGTGATTGGGCAATAGATTACCCCTTCTTCTGGTGCTCCGCTGGTCTCATCATAGTTAACGCACGCTTGAAGCCTTAAGTCTTCATAGAGGTATGGACCCAGTCGAAGTTGTTGAATAAGTTGCGGCACGCTAAAAGATGGGTAGATATACGAAAATGATAAGCCATTACCACTTGATTCCTCGACAGGTTTAAAAACGATATCACCATACAGTGTTCTGAAAGTTCTGATGTATTCCTTAATAAACTTAATTTTATCTGACTGAGTGGATCCGGTACCTCCAGTCCCAGTTGCATCCAACTCAGGAATTTTAACTCCCCACATTACCCGTTCGATCAAGCTCCACTTAGTTACGTCACTGGCACTACTTGACCCTCCAGGTGTTGAGAAATCCTCAACTGAGGCGTTAACAGTTTCAACAACCTCCGCACAGCACACACAGTAACGGTAATCCCCTTGTTTTTGCTCACCACATTTGTCTTCGCACAAGTCAGAGGAGAAACTTACCAGTCTGCCCTGACCCATCCTACTTGCCATGCAAGCTTCAACCTTTTCGTCGACGTCCACGTAAAGTTGATTGCGATGTGGATTTGCAAGCTGCGAAGATGTCCAGCTAATTTGTTTTAGTAAGTGCTGAGTAGTGTCTTCGTCAGCTTGTTGTTGGATAGTCGCTAACCCCGCCGCAACAGTTTTGTCGAGATAGCTTAGGGTAAGAATTGCTACTCCGCGAATGGTGCTGAAAAGATCTAAGTGATCATCTCGAGCTTTATCATCATTCGTGAAAGATTTTTGCAGATCAGAGATCGGCTGATAGATCGCCATTTTTGTTTTAAGGATCTCATCGTCTGCTGAAACATCAAGAACATCTCCAAGACCTTTCTCATCTTCATTAAGATTTTGTTGTCTGCTTCCCTCTTTAGGAGCTTTGCTCAGTTGTGGATATTTTCTTTTTCTTACGTTTTCTTCCTTCGGATCAAATAAGATCGGGCTTCTTTGATATCCGTAATAAGCATGGTTCCACCCTTCAAAGGCGTTAATCATGTTATTCGGTTCAATACACTCTCCCTGATGTTCAACATCACAAGGTGCAAGGATTTGGTCTTTTCGAGATTGCGATGTTGTTGCAACAGGATCGCTTACTTCGGCTTCGGGTTCGGGAAGTGCTGCCTGGACTACGCCAGCTCCAAAAAGAGTAGAGGCAAAAAAAACTGAGAGGCCAAGTATAAGGGCTTCTAGTAAAGTGAATGCACCGCACCTGTCGTGGCGAGCGGAGCGAAGCAAAAACATATTAAAAAATAAGATTCGAGATTTGGTGGCGTAGCGCGCCAGATAGGGAGA
>CAZDIO010000161.1:0-8719 GCA_964505555.1 uncultured Bdellovibrionales bacterium | reverse complement strand
TGCGAGCGAAGCGAAGCAATCTCGAACCCTTGTAAATAGCATGAGATTGCTTCGCTTCGCTCGCAACGACAGGAATGAAACGTCATTTTGTTAGACGCTCTAAGTCTAAGTAGTAGAAATCTAGCTAGGAAGAGAGGGAAGTTTTCGCTCTGATGTCCAGAACTGAAGAAAAGACGAGAAGCCAACGAGGTGAACGTCTTTTTCTATTGATGAGGTTTGGTCTTCTGAGGGGATTAACTCGACAACAGAATCACGTCTTGATTGATCGGGCATTAAGGGAGAGGTAATGAGCGCGATCGTTTCTTTGTTTACGGCGGTGTTTACATTGTGGATGATCTTTGTTTCTACCCGGAAGCAGTTTGAAGATTCCTCCTCATGGAGCGAAGGCTCTAAAGAGCAGTTGCCCCGGTCAATCTTTGTAACGTTTCCGATTGCTCGTCCTTCGAACAATACAGGAGAGCCCACACTGAGGCCGTTTAGTTTTTCAAACTCAATGGTGACAACCTTTTCACTTACGCCAAGAGACGCAATAAGATTATGCGGAGAAAACTGCGTAATCAAGGTTACAAGTAAATAAATCCCAAGCATCTTTAACTAAAATCTTAAAAATATATGTAGGAGACTATTAACAACGCTTAAATGTAATTAGTCTAAAAAATCCAAAACACCAGTGATCTTCGGCACAAAACAAAAAACACTTTAGTTTTATCGGCTATTAAACTACGTTTTATTTAAAGTAATTAGAAATAAGTTGCAACCCTTAAATCCTTATTGGGCCAATAAACACCATTTAGGCAGGATTGGTGTAGCAGGGCTCTGATACCAATTTATTGAACACAGAGTTTCACAGGGTTCCACAGAGTAAAGAATAAAAATTAATAATTTTAACTCTGTGGAACCCTGAGAAACTCTGTGTTCAATAAAAAAACAGCGACGTCGCTCACGTAAACGATTTCATCCGATAATAATAGGATGAGTTTGTTCAAATTCACCCTATTATTCAATCTTTCCAAGAGAACAGTATATGCAGTTAACACCCACACCTTCACGTACCCTCTCTTCGTTTACAGACTTTGATGGACCCTCACTGAGTTCCAACGGAGAGCTCTGGCGGGAGATAGCGCGGTCTTCTACTTCGCGTGCAAGAGAACTCATCCCAATTGCTGTTGCCGAGAAACTTTGCGTTCTTCCCCTTGTGTTTATCGGCGACGAACAAAGAGGATCGCTCCTGACAGCACTTTTTCCTAAACCGTTATCTATTGCTGACGTTCAACAGCTGCGATTTGTCGCTGGTTGTGAGGTTTCTCCAGAGTGCATCGAACGAGAGATTCTCGAAAAAGCTATCTATATCGCCTATCGTGGTTCGGAGGAAGATGTCTGCGCCCTATTAGAAACAACAAATACTGAGCTTTTACTTCTTCCCCAAAAAAAGGAGGAGGAAGACACCTTCATAAACGAGCGGAGTGTTCCAAAGCTCCTCAGCGCGATCCTTGATTGTGCAATTTCTGTAGGGGCTTCCGATATTCATTTGGAGCCGCTTGAGGCCCACTATCGGGTGCGGTTTCGAGTTGATGGAGAGCTTCGAGTGGAGAGCCGTTTTCAAATTCCATTTCCTATAGCGCAGCAGATATGCCGCCGTATAAAGATCCTCTCTCAACTTGATATCACTGAGCAATGTATGCCGCAGGAAGGTGGCTTTGATCACGGAAGTAACGCTGTGAAAGTTCGCTTGAGGGTCTCTGTGCTTCCACAACGGGGTGGAGAAAAGATCTGTCTTCGGGTGCTTGAAGAAAAACTTACGGATCTTATTGGTGAGGGAGCAAAAGGGTTTTCTGCTTTGGGAATGTTTCAGGAGCAGGAGCGCTGCGTGCGATATCATGTTGAGGGTGGTATCGGAACGATCCTTTGTGTGGGGCCTACCGGAAGCGGAAAATCAACACTTCTCTATGCAATTCTTCATCATCTCAATACCCCCTGGAGAAATATTGTTACCATTGAAGATCCGGTAGAGAGAAAGCTTCCCGGAGTCAACCAGATCGATATTTCAAGTGAGCGAGGACTCCACTATCAGGATTTTCTTCCCCCCGTACTTCGGCAAGATCCTGATGTGCTAATGATCGGTGAGATTCGTCAGAAACATGCAGCACAGACCGCCCTTACGGCAGGAATTACTGGTCAACTGGTACTAAGCACGATCCATGCAGGAAGTTGCCTTGATGCATTCTTAAGACTTTTTAATCTCGGGGTAGATATAAATCTTATTTTTTCCTCTGTGCGGTTGCTCATCGGCTCCCGGCTTATCGCAAAAAATTGCCCTGAATGTTTTTTAGAAGAAAAAATTGATGCAAAACTTCAGCGATTATTTTATTTAGAGAATTCATCTCGTATCGGAACTTCAAGGGGATGTGCAGGATGTAGCTTTTCAGGAAAGAGGGGACGACTTGCTGTTTTTGAATTATTTTCAATTGATGAACGTGTTCGTGAAAAATTATTTCATCTTTCAGCAGTAAGCGGTGAAGGTGAATGTCGTATTTCCCCAGGATTTTTTGTGGAGTTAAAAAAAATTGCTTTTGAAGCGGGCTTTATTCCGTATGCGGTATATGTGCGAGAAGCTCTTCAGAGTGGAAAAATTTCGCCAGAGGCAGCGCTGCGGAGTATTGGGGTCTCACCAGATTTTGTTGGTTATTAGAATTGATAGATCCAGGTGCAGATTTTTTTCTCTTTGACCTTTCTTTGCATCCAACATATATGAGCAATAACCATTCGTAGTGATAATAGAGAACTCTCATGTTGTATGCACTCTCCTTAAGAAGATCTCTTCAGGCTTGTACGCCTGATACAACAGATGAAGCACCCCGGTTAATAATTCGCAGCAGTAATCAAACGAGCTTAGAAAAGCTTACCATCGAAAAACTCATTCCAGAACTCGCAGCGAGTCTCGGTGTTTCGCCACGTTTTGCACAGATTCTTATCGGTCGAGGGATCGCCTCTGTTGAGCATGCAAAGCGATTTCTCTCGCCAACCTTACGTGAGGATCTTCCTGATCCTTGCGGTATCAAAAATATAATCTCAGGGGCACGATTGCTCTTAGACTCGATAAAGAAAGGCTCGCGAATCGTTGTTTATAGTGACTTTGACGTTGATGGTTTAAGTGGCGCATCGCAGTTGGTTCTATTTTTGCACGCTCTTGGAGGAAACGTTGGACATTTCGTTCCGAATCGATTTCGTGAGGGGTACGGAGTTTCGAAGTCTGCACTGGAGAAACTGATTAAAGCAGGGACCGAAGTATTAGTTACCGTAGATTGTGGAATTACCAATTACCAGGAGATTCACTTTGCTAAGCAAGCGGGGCTAAAAACGGTGATCATTGATCACCATGAGGTAGGTCAGTTACCCCCTGCTGATGTGATCATTGATCCCTTACAAGAAGGTTGTGAATTTAAAGATTACAAACTTGCAGCGGCAGGTCTGGTGTGGATGCTCCTTGTGGTGCTTCGAAAGGAAGCTGTAACGGTGCTTCGCGAAGAGATTGAGAACGGAAGATGTAATGTACCAAACCCAAAAGATTTTCTTGATCTCGCAGCGCTCGGCACGATCTGCGATATGGTTCCCCTTCAAAATTTAAATCGTTTGATTGCACAACGAGGGTTAGAAGCACTTGAGGTTACTACCCGCCCCGGGCTTGTGGCGCTCAAAGAGATCGCCGGTCTTTCAACAAATAAGAAGCTAAACGCTGGACATGTGGGTTTTGCTTTTGGCCCAAGGATTAATGCGGCGGGTCGTTTAGGAGATGCCGGAGAGGTCTTTGAGCTCCTTGTTACCAAAGATACGAAACGAGCAAAATCACTGGCAGAGCGGATCAATCGATTGAACACTGAGCGGCGAGCCATTGAGGAGAAGGTTCATCTCTCCTGTATTGAGATCCTCCGTGAAAATTTACAGTGGGTAGAGAGAGGCGGCCTTGCGATTTTTGGTGAGGATTTTCATCTCGGCGTCATTGGTATCGTTGCCCAACGTCTGAGTGAGCACTTTTATAAGCCAACGGCGATAATGGCATTTGGGGAGGAAGTAAGAGGAGGTGAGCTTTGTCAGGTGATTAAGGGTTCTGTAAGGGGAGTTCCCGGGTTTCATGTTGCTGATGCACTGACAGAACTCTCCCCACTTCTTTTAAAGCACGGTGGTCATGCCCAAGCTGGAGGGTTTACCTTACCTGTTGAAAACCGGTTAGAGTTTGAAAAGCAGTTTGTTTTGGTAGCTGAAAAGTGTCTGGTCGAAGATCTCAAGTTTCGTGAGCTTACGGTGGATATGGAGATAGAGCTCTCTGAGATCGATTATCAAATGGTTGAAGAACTCTCGCGGTTAGCTCCCTTTGGAATCGGGAACCCAACTCCGGTATTTGTAAGTTATGGGGTTCTTATTGATGGAGTGAACACGATGGGAAACGGCCACCTCCGGTTGCGCCTTACTGATGGTAAACATTACGTTCAAGCCGTTGCGTGGAACTTCCATGGACACCCACTCCTAACGAAGGGTGCACAACTTGATATCGCCTATCAAACTACGATCAACTCCTATCAGGGAATCTCGTCAGTCCAGCTCCAGCTTAAACAGGTTTGGAAAACTACGAAGGGGTAAGCTCTACGAGTACGCCCTTACGACCTAAGTTTACGGCCAGAATTACACCCTACGGAGAGAGAATTTTTCTTTGATCTTTTCGTCACAACACGCAAATAAAGAGCAGACAACTCTTGACTGATTCAAGGGGCAATGATATCTTTCCCGCCTCTGTCGAGTCTTTAGAAGTTCAAGACGTTATCTAATTTCCTTGGCTTTAGAGTATTCAAACCGTAACACCACGGTGTTTTTCGTGGCGTTATGGCGTGCATTGCTTTTATGCGAGGGAAACAGACGTTTAATACGGTTTTTATTGAGGTAGAGAGAAGCTTACCGCTTGTATGTAGTGACGACATTTAAGGAGCTTTGCAAAGCTTTTTACATGTCGTCACGGCATTATCCATTCTTTTTTCCTGACGACAACCGCGTGCTTTCTGAAGGGGAGAGTTGCGGGGCCTTGGTGGGCGATTGCTGAATCTGGGGACTGGGAGGGAAGGAAGAGGGAAAGAAGCGGACGGGACGGAGGGGAGAAAGGTGCGGGTGTGCTTTAACAAGCCCCCGCACCTATTCTTTCACTTTCTTTCACTTTGGATGTTTGTAACAAAGGAGATCGTCTGTTTTCCTTATATTTTTTCAACATCGAGTTTTTGCATATTTAATTCTCTGTCGCGGCTACAAAACTTCAAAAAGTTGTAAACGTTCATTTTGTTAGCGGTGTTTACTAAACACCGCATTTGTAACGAATCTCGTACTTCCACACTTTCTTGTTATCCCGCACAACTAATTATTGATTAACTATGCTGGTACAGGCACCATAGTAACTAAGACATCAAAAGCGAATGGGTAAGAGCGAGGCCTGAATTTGTAATAAATTCAAGGAATTACTTGTCTTTGCTCAAAACCATCTGAAGCAGATCGATTGAAACTGTGGATGAGTGTCTAAGGAAGTTATTTTTCGCTGGTATTTGACGTTTAAAGGTAGTTAAAAAGCGCGTTAAAAGCGCCATTTTAGGCGGTTGTCTAGGAGGTTATAAAATGGGCCCTGAATTTGGACGACTCGGTCCTCACCGAGGCAAATTACATAAAGCACGATTATTCTTTTACTTTGTTGGTACGACTCTCTGTGCCGCATCAATTCTTGCTGTGCTTATTCTTATCTACAGCCGTGATCCTGCTATTGCCAAGGATACCAATCGTAAAGCGGATCGTTTACAGAGTGAGCAGATCTCGT
This sequence comes from uncultured Bdellovibrionales bacterium, assembly GCA_964505555.1. Lineage (GTDB taxonomy): Bacteria > Bdellovibrionota_C > UBA2361 > SZUA-149 > CAZDIO01 > CAZDIO01. The sequence goes on along the minus strand of CAZDIO010000161.1, from coordinate 2,874 downwards.
ATGGAACGATCATGGTGGTGGTTCCAGAAACAACCGTTCCACAAGGAACAAGACTTACTCAGGTGAAGCTTACGACCAAGCCTTGGCCTCGAAATGAAGTGCCGATGGGTGCAGTATTTAATGAGGAAGATGTAAAGCAACTCTATGCCAAAGTTGCTCTTGCAGCAGAGCAGCCAGTCGTGAATGCAAATCTTTCGCCAACACCTGTTCTTGGTGGAGTGGTAGAGTTAATTCCACCCGGGCATCGAGCAATTACCATCGATGTTGATGCTACCTCTAGCGTAGAAGGGTGGGCATTTCCTGGAGCGCATGTTGATGTGCTTGTCACCTACCGTGACCCTGAGGACGGTGTAAATAAAACACGAGTAGCGATCGAAGATGCCGTGGTCCTCTCCTTTGATGGAAGCACCCAACGGGAAGATCGTGAGAGCGGAGCACGAGTTTCGCAAAGTTCAACGGTGACTCTCGCTGTGGCAGCGCAAGAAACATTAAAAGTTCGAACAGCGCAAGCTATTGGGCGAATCAGTCTCGTTCTTCGGAGCAGTGATGATATCAAAGGAATTGGACCCGAAGCGTTTGCTGCGACCGATTTTGAGCAACAAAAGAGAAAACAGAACAGAAACATGGCAGCAGCTCCACAAGGCTTCGCACGATTTACAGATGAACAAGGTGTTGAGCATGAGTTTACTCTTGGTGCAGACAAACGTTGGTTTGGATCTTCTGCAGAGGAGGGAAATTAGAATTTTTCTTTGTGCCTCCTGAATACTTCCTTCAAGCCTAGCAGGCGATGCTTGCTAGGCTTTTTTTTGGAAAAACTCCCCCACCTCTAAAGCGCATTGCGCCCTCTTCTGAATAGGAGTAAGTCATTGAGAGGGTAAGAATCTCGCCCAAGTCAATTAGGGAGCGAGGAAATACGAGTTTCAGCCACAAAATCGTTACCGACATGGACACCGTACAGATCGCCACTCTCGCAGAATCAATTATGCGACAGGTGGGTGCTAGAATTCGTGATGAAGTTCGAGAACCAAACCGTTTTCAGGTTATGGAAAAAACAGGTCGAGAGCTTGTTACGGAGATCGATATCTGGTCAGAAGGGATCATTCAAGAAGCAGTAAGCAAGCATTTTCCCGATCATACCGTGGTGGGAGAAGAGACTTCTGCCCAACTTGTCAAGGATTTGGGAAAAGATCTTCCTTCTATAGTTTCTCAGGGTGTTTCGTGGATTGTTGATCCGTTAGATGGAACTACGAACTTCACCAATGGAATTCCTCATATCGCTGTTTCTATAGGAATTCTTGAAGATGGAACTCGTGTTGCCGGATTTATTTTCGATCCGGTTCGTGATGAATTTTTTTCAGCACTGAAAGGAGGAGGTGCCTTTCTCAATGGGAAAAAAATTCGTGTCTCTGAGAAAAAGAGCTTACAAGATTCCGTAATTGTTACCGGGTTTCCCTATGATCGTTATTTAAAATGGGCACGGTATCAAGCAGCGTATGAGGCGATCTTCCAAGCCTCAAGAGATCTTCGAAGAACAGGTTCAGCCACCCTCGATGAATGCTGGGTCGCCTGCGGCAGGTTTGATGGCTTTTTTGAATACTCCCTTCGTCCCTGGGATGTGGCGGCTGGTTCTTTGATTGTTGAGGAAGCAGGAGGAAGGGTAGGAAATCTTGATCTTCAGTTTCAGGAAAAAGGTTTTTCAATCTTTGGGGATTCGTATATTTTTTCGGGGCCGAATGTGTTTATGGAGATGTACACCCTGGGAAGAAATGCGGAAAAGGGGAAGAATTCCATTTAGAGCAAGTGCAAGAGCAAGGCTAAGTGTAGCTTAAGTTTAAGACTAAGTAGAAGGCTTAAGCTTAAGTCTTCTACTTAGTCTTAAACTTCACTTATACTTGCACCTGCACTTGCTCTCTATTATCCCCCACCTATTCCAAAGGCGGAACAGTCAACAGCAAACTCCGCGGAGATTCCCCCAACGAATTTTTTGCACTAACAGCGATAAAGATCTCCTTATCACGGGGAACGTCACGCAAAAGATAACGGTAAGTCTCTCCATACACCGGATGACTCTGTTTCTGTAAAGATGATACGGGAAGTTCGATATGACCTTCAAGATTCTCTTTATTTGGTCCAAAATAAATATTGTAAGTTTCAACATTCTCACTAATCTGCCAAAGAAGTTCGATATCGGTTGGGGCAGTTTCTTCTGCTTCTTTTTGTGGTTCTGCCGTGTTTGCCGCTTCCATGGGGGGGATCGAAGGAGTGATACTAGAAGAAGAGGCGACCTCTAACGGTACTTCAGGCTCATCTCCCTTTGTGCTCGACCAATTTGAACCCCACCAATTTGAAGATGAGCAACCAAAAGTGGTTAAGCACCAAATAATTCCAAAAAAATACGCTGCGCGCTTCATAAAGACTAATCCAAACTTGATTCCTTCATTTTTATACTCAGTTAAGCAACTGAATGCAAATTCCTCCTTTTGGGAAAGGCGGAGGACTGGTACCGTTCATAAAAGCTTATAGATCGGGGTTTTTTGTATGGCGCAATATCAAAGTCACGTCACGTTCTCAGTTGTTACGGGTATTGTCTATGCTCTCTTGGGAGTATTTTTCCTCCAGGTTTTTCCTGAGCATGCCATGCTTGCCTCAGTAATTGTTGTTATTGCTGGAATTCTTCCCAATATCGATGAAGGAGGTAGTGCTCCTGCACAAGAACTCGGTGGGCTTCTTGCCGCGATCTCACCACTTGTGCTGATAGAGTTTTTTCCTGGTCTACGCTCGGGAGGGGTAGCACGAATAGCATTGATCGTTATCTGTTGTTATTTTCTTACTCGACTGATCGTCGTTCGAGCTCTTCAGAAATTTACTAACCAT
>CAZDIO010000160.1:0-6414 GCA_964505555.1 uncultured Bdellovibrionales bacterium | reverse complement strand
TCGCCCGCCCCCGGGTGTGGTGGGTGGGCGCGCCCCCCCCCCCCCCCACGACAGGAGGGTCCAGGTCTCCCGGCTTGTAATGACAGGACATAAGGCAATTTCAGTTTACGCTCTCGTAGACAGATAATTGCCAAAGGCATTAAAGGGGGATTATCTCCGCTTTCTCTTTTGAGAGACCTTCTTCTTCGGTAACACCGGGATCGGATCCCCCTTTCTATCAACCGCAACCATCACCACCTCAGCTTCCGTTACCTTAATCACCTCACGTTTATTTACCCCCCGTAGCGCTTCGACAAGCACCCGAACGGTAACAGAGGTTTTTCCAACTTTCACTACCTCAGTATAGTAACTTACAGAGTCTCCAACCTGAACCGGAGCGATGAAATCTACTTCACGGAGGATCTTTGTGACGTAGAGGTTTGGAGCAATGAGTCTTGCTTGCTCTCCTGCAGCAAGATCGAGGTGACTAAGAATTACACCACCAAAGATGTTTCCCATGCCGTTTGTATCTTTGGGGAGCATCACCACCCGAATCTGGGGAATCTTCGTCTCTTTTTTCATCACTGATCCTTTCATTGTTTAAAACGACTCGCTAAATAATTGAAATTAAATCTCTCTTAAGCCACCCTTTTCGTCCATTTGGCAAGTGCGCTTCAACCCAACCATCTCGAACCTCCCCTAACTGCACTTCAGCACCATCATGGAGGACAAACACTACTTGTGTCTTCTCGGCATTACTTGCATACGCGTGAGCTTCCTTGGTAGTGACCACCACAATATTTTCTTTTCTCCCAAACGAAAAGGGGGAAAAGGCCCATCTTCCATCAACGCGTTGTGTAGAGAAGAAGGCAGGAAGAGATAAAAATATTGAGATTATGAAACCAACGACGCTAATGGTTTGTAAAAGTTGCTTCCTAAAATACCTACTCATTCCAAGAAGTAAAAAAGAGATCGAATAGAAGCTAAGAAACAAGCAGGTTAACTTTTCTTTTGAGAGATATGAATTAAGAAAAAGAATGTAGTTTACTAACGTGACAGAGATGTCCTCTTTTTCCTCTCCAGATAATTTATCGATCACCTGTTTTCTTGCAAGTGCTAGATTTGCTTTTACGTCAGGATCTTTTGGAAGTAAAAGGAGTGCTCTTCGATACGCACTTATCGCTTGTCCGATCTCTCCCAACCGGTAGTAGGCATTTCCGAGATTATAATAGAGGTGTCCATTTATTACTCCACTGCTCAGCACTTCAGTATAATATCTGACTGCTTCCTGATACGCTCCCTTTTCAAAAGAAGTATCTGCCGTCACTAAAAGCTCTTTTGTCTCTAGAGCAAAGCAATTGAGAGAGAAAACAAAAAAGCTACATACGCTAAGTGTTAACAGAATAATCTTTTTCATCGATTTTTCAGCTACTTTTTTCATCGATCCTTGAAATGAGATTTTTTATCGCATGAATAGTCTGCTCAACAGTTTCTACCGTATGGCTTGCTCCTCCAAACCGCACACGGTCAAAACTGCTTAAAAGCTCCTTCGTCTCTTTTTTCAGGGAGTCATCCTTTGTTTTTTCATAAACAAATGTTGCGGCTTCAGAAGGGGTGAGCGCGGAGCCTTGGACTTGAAAACGATCACTTAAGTATCGAAGAAAGAGTGAGGGAACCTCTTCAGAAAGAAGAGATAACTCACCAGTTACTCTCTTCTTTAATACCTCATCAAGGAAGGTAGTTACATCTCTTTTTGCATTTTTTTGAGCCAGAAGATGGGGGCTTGAATCTCGCAGATGCTTTTCTGTCCCCCATCGCCAAAGAAGGAGTGAAAGTGCTGGCATCAACACAAGCACTGACCAAAAGATTGCCGGGTGAGGGGTGCATTTTTTCTCTCCGATCGACCCACTAAGATGTTGTGGGAGGAGGTCCTCTCCCAAGATTTGAATCTCTTGTTTTTTCTCCTCTTTTTTCTCCTCACCCACAACAGGTGTTTCTGGTAAAACCGCACCTGGATTCAAGGACTCTTTAGTTCCGGGAGCTGCTTCTACCTCAACTACCCGTTGTGGAGTTTCAAGGATCTTGTACTCCTTCTGGGAGGGATCAAACGTTACAATTGAAAAACGGGGAAGGGACAGTGTCCCACTTCGTTGAGGAACAAGCGCCATGGAGAATTTCTTTTTAAAAAACACCCGATCCTTTTCATAAAAAAGATCAAGCGCTGGAGAATCTACGTAAGACTTGAAATTTCTTTTATCACTCTCACTCAGTGGCGGAAGTTCATAACTACGCAGATTTGCATCTCCATAGAGTTCAATAACGAGGGTGAGGTTTTCTCCCTGTTTAAGAGCAGTTTTATCTACAGAGAATGCAAGCTTCACTTTGCCCACGGGAATTGAGGAGAGCCCGCGAACAGGTGGTTCGGGAAGTGGTTTTATCGAGAGGGTAATTGGTTCTGAAGCAATACGTTTTTTTACCAAGTTAAATGAGGGATCCATATCAAAAGAGAAGAGCCCACCCCAGACCCCACCATAACGATCAAAGTGGTGCTCACGTTTTTTCTCACTTTCAATCTGGGTGTTTAGTATTCGTGCCGGGATGGTAACTTGACCCGGCTCTGTCGGAAAGAGCGCTTCTTTTACAAGATACACGGTGAAATTATCATTTCCAAAGGCGTGTGTGGTTTCGCGATTTTTTTCAAAACTTTCATGCCAAAAGCCTGCAAAGTTTGTTTCTGAGATACTGGCATTAAAGAGCCGTTTTGAAGTGACGATCTGTGCCTGATAAAGAAGCTGCTCGCCGACGTAGGGTGCGGTATTTTCTACATTTTGAAGAAATTGAACCTCTTTGTTTTGAGTGTCTCTACTTGTCCCGCTGGGGCTTGTTTCTGTTTGTGGCTCATCGGTAATTGTTATCGTCAGTGGCTTTAGAGAGGTTTGTTTTCCTGAGCCCTCAACAGAGACACGAGGAAGATCGTATCTTCCTGGCTTTAGATCGGGCTTTGGTGAGAGCTGAAAGGTATAAGAGTATCGAAAACTTGCTTTCCCGTTTACGAGTAATTGATTTACTGCGGTGCTGTGTTGAATGAGGTCAAAGTTACTATTTTCTTCAAAGGAAGGTTGCGAGACATTTCCTCGCTCGGTTCCGGAGACAGAGATCTCTAGTTCAAAAATATCATTTACTGTCCCGGTTTCAGGGGAGACATTCTGCTCAACTTGTAACTCTCCTGCCCAAGTTGGGGTTAGGAAGACCAGCATTGTTGTAATTAGTATGAGAGCTCGCAACAATATCTCCCGGTTCGAAATGACAGAAGGAAGATCAATTCTCAGGTAATTAATAGTGTCTCTTCTCTCCATTACCAATCCTTCTCCGGCGGGGGTACGCGTTCTGCTTTAAAGCCTTGAATAGCCTTTCTCTTTCGGTATTCTAAAAAAGGTTCCCTACTTTCCTCTACATTATCGATGATCGTGGGGGTAGGTTCATTCTTTGAGTTTTCTTCTTTTGAACCCTCGCTGCCACTTTCTGAACGATTCTCTTCCTTTTTGTTTTCTTGTTGAGAGTCTTTCTCTTCCTGCTTTTTAGACTGTGCTTTCTCTTCTTCCGGAGAAGAGGATTCTGAATTTTTCTTCTCTTCCTCCTCCTTTTCTTCCTCTTTTTTGTCTTGGGATTTACTATCTGCAGAGTGACTTTGTTCTTGTTTCTCTTCTTCTTGATCCTGACTGTTTTTGTTCTCAGTATTTGATTGATCGTTTTTTTCGTTGTTCTTATCCTTGTCTTTGTTTTCTTCGTTCTTCTTCTCCTCCTCTTTCTTTTGTTCCTGGAGGAGACGCTTTACATATTCAAGATTGTCCTTTGTCTCTTGATCGGTTGGATTTAGCTTCAGGCTACCTTCATAACTTTTTATCGCCTCCTGATACTCACCGGTCTGAACAAGGCTATTTCCGGTATTAAATAGCGCTTCAGCTTTCTTTAACGGATCTGCACTCTTTGTTGCTGCCTCTAAGAAAGAGGTCTTTGACTCATTAAATTTTCCTAATCGGTAATAGCTGCTGCCCTCCCCGATTTTAAAGCGGTAATCATCCGGTTTTTTCTCTGTCCCTTTTTTAAATTGTAAAAGAGCACCTTCAAAATCCCCCTTCTCAAATGCCTCTCGCGCCTCTTTTCCGGTTCCCTCCACGGTTTGTGAAAAAGCTTCTCCTCTAGGGCCCCAAAGAGGGGTAAAGAAAAGAAAGATCCCCACTGAAGCTTTTATAATACGAGAAGGTTGAGGAGAGCCCGACTTTCTTTTTCTACGAAAGAGGATGGAGAGTTTAGGAAGTATCATCAGAAGAATCGCTAAGAAAAGAGGGAGTTGATAATACTCATTCCACCTTTTTGCTCTCCCTCCTTCAATGGAGCTCTCAAGGAGAGTTTTTTTAATTCCCATCTCATAAATCGCTTTAGTGTCATTATCAGACGAGATGGCGTTAACAAAGATTCCCTCTGTTCGTAGCGCAAGAGATTTAAGCACCTCAGGATTAAGGCGGGTGACAACGATATTGCCATCTCTGTCCTTCTTATATCCAGCCCCGGTGGGGATTGGGGCACCCTCAGTACTTCCAATACCAAGCACATAGATGCGAATCCCCTGTTCCTTTGCCCGTTTAGAAACGCGCTCAATATCGCCATCAAACGATTCACCATCGGTAATTAAGATTATCGCCTTCTCGCGCTTATCTTTTGATACTACTCCGGTGTTATTTGTGGTCAGATAAAAAGCAGCGATACTTTTTTCAAGTGCCCCTTCAATATTTGTTCCCTGAATAGGAATAAGTTCAGGAGAGATCTCATTTAAAAAAAGTCGAAATGTTCCGTAATCAACGGTCAGTGGGGATTGGATAAACGCCACTCCTGCAAACGCCACTAACCCGATCCGATCTCCTTGGAGATGCTCAAGGAGGTCAAGAATCTCATAGCGAGCTCGCTCAAGACGGCTTGGCGAGACATCTGCAGCAAGCATACTCTCTGAAACATCCACCGCGACAACGATATCTACCCCTTTTCGTTTACTCTCCTTCCAGATAAATCCCCACTGGGGTCGAAGGAGGGTAAGAACTAAAAGAAACACAATGAGCACACTCAGTGCTCCCGCACGCACCTGCTTTTTTCTAAACGTTCTAAATTGAGGATAGATAAGTGAAAGAATAGTGCTTTCTGAAAAGAGGAGGAGTCTTCGCTTTTTCTCCCGCGTTGACCAGAGAATCAAGATGGTAAGAAGAAGAGGAACGATCAGCAGCCATGTCAGTGCGCTATTTCCAAAGTTCATTCTAGGGCACCTCGAGAAAAACTGTATGTAAGGAGAGTTGAAAAAGAAGGAAACAAAGTAACCCAAAGGCAGCAAAAACAAAAAACTGCTCTTCGTATTCAATAAACTCTAACGTTTTATCCTCTCGCTCCTCAAGGGTGTCAATCTCTGCGTAGATCTCTTGGAGGGTCTTTGTATCTTTTGCAAAGAAGTACTTTCCCCCAGTAATTTGAGCGATCTCTTTTAAGGTCTTCTCATCAAACTCAAGTTGTTGGTTTACAAGGACCTGTTGACCAAAAAAAGACTGCGCAGGAAACGGCGCAACCCCCTCGCCACCAATTCCGACCGTATGAACTTTCACCCCGAGCTTTGCCGCTGCTTTTGCAGCCTCGCTTGGTTGGAGAGAGCCTGCGTTACTTTTTCCATCGGTGACTAAGATAACAACCTTAGAATCACTCTCAATATTTTTAATCTGTTTAAGCGCTACGGCGATGCCGGTTCCGATTGCAGTGCCTTTGCCGCTCATTCCGATCTCTAACATATCAATAAAATTTTTGAGTGTTTCTGTATCAAGAGTCAGTGGACACTGGGTAAAAGCCTCGCTTCCAAAGACGGTAATGCCGATCCGATCTCCTTTTCGCTTCTCAATAAAATCCTTCACCACTGTCTTTAGAGCGGCAAGCCGAGTGACACGTTCCCCATCAAGAGAGAAATCAAGCGCCTGCATACTGCCTGAAATATCCAAAGAGAGGATGATATCTCTTCCACTTGAATCAACCTCAGTAAACTGGGTCCCACTCTGGGGGCGGGCAAGTGCGATGACAAGGAGTATAAAACTCAGTGTTTGGAAGATAGTTAGGAGTGGTTTAGAGAAGCGAAGACGAAGCGAGGAGGGGATGGTTTCTAGCGCTACGGCGGAACTTACAAGAAGTGATTCTTTTTGATGCTTGCTGTTCTTTCTTCTTAAAAAGAGTGGGAGCAAGACAAGCAGCAATAAAAAGAGAGGACTTTCAAACCGCATGACTCTCCTCATATCTAGAGAAAGCTTGAGATCTTCCTGTCATTTCAAGCCAAGAGAGTCGCCCATCCCTGTCGTTGCGAGCGGAGCGAAGCAATCTCGAATTACCTACAGAGTTCGAGATTGCTTCGCT
>CAZDIO010000159.1:0-11504 GCA_964505555.1 uncultured Bdellovibrionales bacterium | reverse complement strand
GTTGCGAGCGAAGCAATCTCGAACCCTTATATTTATTCGAGATTGCTTCGCTCGCAACGACAGGTGTTTTCATTTTGTTGGAGGCTCTTCGATAATTACTGGATGGGATTAATGAAAGCACTTTTTGAGCGTATTGGGCTTGCTCTTTTGAGCTTCACCCTTTGTATACTCCTTGGTGAAGTTTTTATCCGGGGCTGGTACTATCTTGGAGAGAAACAACATGGAACCTTTGAAGAACAACTTCAACGATCAAAAAACACCACACCGGTAGCAATCAAAGACAATACAAGCGTTGCTGGTCTCATTCAACCAAGTCCTTTTCCAGATGTTGTCTACGACCTAAAACCCCACCTTGAAGGGATCTTTCAAGGAAAACCTGTGCAGACAAATTCCATGGGGATGCGAGACAAGGAGTATCCACTCGCTAAACCGCCAAACACCTTTCGCATTGTTGGCCTCGGAGATTCTGTAATGTTTGGGTGGGGAGTTTCAGAAAGTGAGAGCTATTTAGAGATCGTCGAACAAGAACTAAACAAGAATGGGGTTTCGGATAAAAAATTTGAGGTTTTAAACTTTGCTGTCCCCGGCTACAATACCGCGATGGAGGTAGCCACGTTTGAGCGAAAGGCGATCGCTTTTGATCCCGATCTCGTTGTGATTCACTTTGTAAGAAACGATTCTGAAGTACCCTTGTTTATGAGCCGACCAAAAGATCCCTTTACTCTTCGTCGGCTCTACCTCTTGGAGTTTTTTGCCAAAAGCTACCGCCAACTAGTAAAAAAGAACTCTGATTCTTTACTCGGCTCAGCACTGACTGGACTTGATAGAGCCGATCGCTGGGATGTTATTGATCAGTATCGCTATATGATTGGACAAGATGGGGTACGGGTGGCGATGGGGAAACTTGGGAGACTCGTCAATGAACGAAAGATCCCGGTGATCGTTATTGTCAGTAGCGCTTCTGAGAAGATGAAACGGGTGATTCGAGAAAAAATTGTCCCGCGGTGGGGATTTCATCTCGTAGAGATTCAACCCTACGTAAACACCTACGCAAAAGAGCATAATATTCCAGACACCGAAGAAGATCGCACCAAAGCGTTTCGTCTCTCCGCTGCGGATCATCATCCAAATGTGCTTGGTCATCAGATTTATAGTGTTGCTCTTTTAGAACAGATTAAAAAAATGGTGCGATCTCCTTAACAAGATTGACCCAATCCACAACAGAGCAGGCGATCCCCCTCAGTCATGGAATTTAAATTTAGGCCCTCTGACAAAATGAAACTTCCTGTCGTTGCGAGCCGGGAGGCTCGGCCGCCGGGCGAAGCGAAGCAATCTCGAACCCTCATTGATAATATGAGATTGCTTCGCTGCGCTCGCAACGACAGGAATGGTGTGTCACCATGTTAGAGCTTCTCCGTCGTATTCGCATATCGCTCTTTGTTCGAGGTCTATTTGGAATTATCGTCGCGTTTGTATTGGTTTTGTTTTTGTTTGGCCGGTCGCTCCAACCACTAAGTCCAAATCTTGCAGAAACCGCAGTTCGTCACTACTTAAAATGGCAAACCTCACAAACGTTTCAAACGACACTTCAAGAAACAGGACAGCGCATTCCAGATGAAAAAACAGCCCTCAGTTGGGAACGTCAATTAAAGGCAATTGATACTCTTAAACTTGCCTCGATAGAGGTTCGTCGCGCACTCCTTCCCCCACCCCTTCGAAAAAACTCTGAATTTATTGTCCGTGTGACGTTTGAAGGAAATTCAATAGATAGCCGATACTTTCGACTGGTGCGCTACGATCTCACTGAAGGAGCGCGGGTGTTATGGGAAACAGGAAAATTCGAATGGATCTTTCCTCTCTAACCTCGCAAGTAAAGAGAATCGGTATTTGAAAGTTTAAAAATTCATTTTGGAGCTCTCTGTGCCATCAAACCGTAAGCTAGCTCTGTATCTTAGTCTTCTTACCAAATATCTTTTTATTCTCTCAGGTATTGTTCTTTTTGTGTCTTATTTCTCTAAAGGACAGCTCCCTTCCCCCGCAAAAATGGATCAACGTCTAAAAGATGATCCGGTCCAGACAAGAATCGACGAATCTCCCTTTGATTTTGAATACCACAACAAGACCTATGTCATTAAACCGGTGGCAAGTTATGAGATCCACGGGCTTGTAGTCTCACACAATAACATCTCTGCTTTTACCGACATCTATCACGACAAAAGCTCTGTCGACATTAAAGACCTCTGTCTGATTTGGGGTGAAAATATTCAAAGCAGTAATTATTTAAATCTAAAATTCTGGAGCGAACCCTGGAGCTGCCATTATTTTACAAAAAGTGAGGTAGTGTTTGAGAACTTCTTTCCCGATAAGCTCTCAAACAATCATCTCCTCTCTACTGACAGTAGTGTAAGAAAAACAATTCAAAGTATAAAAATTGGAGATCAGGTCTATCTTTCAGGACAACTAATCAACTACTACCAAAAAGATACCCCCTCATTTATTCGAAAAACAAGCCTCACAAGAAAAGACACCGGAAACGGAGCCTGTGAAGTGTTCCTCGTCGATCAAGCCCAAATTCTCCGCCGCGGCGCTACCATTTGGGATAAAACATACGATATCAGCAAAACTCTGTTTGTAATTTCCCTTGTTTTAAAGTTATTAATCTTTCTTTTTCTCCCTTATGAGTACTCACCTGCTGCACGACGTTAACTCGTCGTCCTTTTCAAGAAGATATCTTTTATCGAAGTTGGATCTTACTTTCTGAACCCACCCTGCCCGGACAAACTCCTCCGGGGCAGGGTTTAAACCTCTTCTATCCTATGTATGCGCCGATCCGCACTCTGGACAACGTTTGCTCACATTTCCACGAAGATCATATCCGCATTTCTTACATATTGGATACTCATCGCTTAACATGCTCGCTCGCGCAACGAAGTAGAGTCGCAAGAAAACTACGGCGCCAAGAAACGCCACAGCATTTTGATCGAGCGACTCCCAATCCATTAAGTCATACCACGATTGGACAACTGGCGTCCGGACCGTGCCCATTTTCGAAACGAGATACCGTGGCTCTGTCGTAAAATGAACAAACAGAGCTACGCAAACATTCGTCAACATCAACCACAAGAAGAACATCCAGCAGATCCACCCCATGATCAAGGAGAGAAACATGAAGCATTCTTCTTTTTCCCATCGGTCAAAGGACACCCAAAAGAGGCCGTAACAGGGAAGGCATGACTCTGTCACAAGTTCCTTTTGATTCTTCCACCCTAGGTGACGAGTGATCCAAAAGGTCACTAGCGCAAATACCGAAATCAAAATCAACAACCACCTCTCCGACGTATTCTCGGCGACACTTTCCCAAATGTGTCGCCAAATATTTTGTTCGATTTTTTTGTTTGGATTATGCAAATACATTTCAGTCCAGTACCAAATGTCCCTCCCTAAGTGCACAAGGAACCGAACTCCACAAAAAATGCCACCCAAAAGACAGAAGATCCCCGACAGGTAAACCATGCGGGGACTATTGAACATGAGCTGCTTTAGCTTTCGCATGGTCACAACCTCCTCGTTAGAACCCTAAAATCAAAATCCAACTTCGATCACAGATCTGACGATCTGCGATCGAAGCGATACCGCCTCTACCCAAGGAGTTAAGCGAAAAAACAATAACCTAGCAGATTAGTTGTAAATACTCAAGAAAGCCGGTTTCTTTGGATTAGAGCTCTATCTGAACAGCAGCCACAGAAGTATTTGCTTTCTCTCTTGCCTCTTCAATACTCTCCCCACGGGCAAGAACAACGCCCATCCTACGATGACCCTTTACCTCTGGCTTTCCAAATAACCGAAGTTGGGTGTCTGGCCGGTGAAGCACCTCTTCTAAATTTCCAAATCTCACGTTGCTACTTTCTCCATCAACCAAAATGACAGAAGAGGCGCTCGGTCCAAAGGAACGAATCGCCGGGATCGGGAGACCAAGAATCGCACGTGCATGAAGAGCAAACTGAGAGAGATCTTGAGAGATCATCGTCACCATCCCCGTATCATGCGGGCGTGGAGATACCTCACTAAAGTACACTTCATCACCTTTTACAAAAAGCTCCACTCCAAAGATTCCCCGACCACCAAGGCTATCGGTTACCTTTTTTGCAATAGTTTTTCCTTCCTGAAGCGCACGTGGACTCATCGGATGGGGTTGCCATGATTCTCGATAATCTCCATCGACCTGCCTGTGTCCGATCGGCTCACAAAAGCTTGTTCCTTGCGCGTGGCGAACTGTCAGCAGTGTTATCTCGTAATCAAAATCTACAAACCCTTCGATAATTACCCTCCCCTGACCCGCACGTCCCCCAAGTTGTGCATACTTCCATGCACTCTCGATATCACTCTCCTTCCAAACAACGCTCTGCCCCTTCCCCGAGGAGCTCATAATCGGCTTGACCACACAGGGAAAGCCAAGTTGCGCTACAGCCTCACGGCAGCTCGTTTCAGAATCTGCAAAATGGTAAGGAGAGGTTTTTAATTTCAATTCCTCTGCGGCAAGTCGTCGAATTCCCTCCCGGTTCATCGTAAGTTTTGCTGCTCGCGCGGTTGGAATCACCGTAAAACCCTCTTTTTCTAAATCAACAAGGACATCGGTAGCGATCGCTTCAATCTCAGGAACGATAAAATCAGGAACTTCTTTTTTGATAACGTTCCGAAGCGCTTCTCCATCAAGCATCGAAATCACATGAGCTCGATCGGCAACTTGCATCGCCGGAGCATTTTCGTATCGGTCAACAGCAATAACCTCAACCCCTAAACGTTGAAGCTCAATGACTACCTCTTTGCCTAATTCACCCGAGCCACAGAGAAGGACTTTTGTAGCAGACTCTGAAAAAGGGGTTCCAATACTAACCATAACACCTCACTTATTGAAACTTTATGCGCTATGATTAGCACAACTAGAGCGGAAGATTCCAGCATCAACCCAATTAAACCTTTGAATTATGAATGTCTCTGTCGTTGCGAGCCCCACGCTCCGCTCTGGGTAAACTCCGCGAAGCAATCTCATACTACAAATGAGGGTTCTAGATTGCTTCGCTTCGCCCGGCGGCCGGGCCTCCCGGCTCGCAACGACAGAGAGACAACTATCCAGTTCTCTCTTCAAACGACTACACTCGATCTTTAAAAAGTATAGCTTTTGAAATCCGACCTAAGAAAAACAGAAGAATAAGGAGCGCCACTGCTCCAGAAATAAGAAGGATATTCTTTGCGTATTTTACCTCACTTGTTTCTGCAACTACACTAAAATCCCCCAGAGCACCCACTAATGCACCGATGTAAACATACGTAAACGCCGAAGGCAGTGTCCCCAACCACGTTCCAATAAGATATGATCGAAAGGTGATATTCGTAACACTAAACAGATAGTTACAAAGCCGAAACGGAAATACTGGACAGAGACGAACAAGGAGGACAAGCTTCCAACTCTCTGCGGCGATCGCCTGATCAAGTTCCTGAAATCTCCGATCATTACGAATTTTTCTCTCTACCCAATCTCTTCCCAAGTACCTTCCTAGAAGAAACACCACTCCCGCACCAAGGATTACACCGGAAGAAACAACCATCGTCCCTTTTATAATTCCAAACATTGCTCCGGCTAAATAAGTAAGAACAAAGCCGGGAATAAGAAAAACACAAGAAAGTACATATGCCGCAATAAAGAGAAAAAGAGACAACGATCGATTCTCAGCGCTCCAATGAATCACCTCGCTTCTGAGCTGAACATTTTCAGAAAACAAGAAAATCGCTGCGCTTGTTGTCCCCAAGAAGAGGAGGACTAATATTAAAAGAACAATTTTTTTTCTCATGAAGGATTAATAAATCTACATATCGTTATCAATAAATGATTGGCATCACTTAACAACGAATAAAAGCACCTGTCGCTTCGAACCGGTTCTTTAGAGAGGGAAATGAGTTACCACTTCTCAAGTGTCTCAACAAACTTGACAAGAAAGGTATTTGCTTGAAATCCATCAAGCGCGCGGTGATCAATCGTCAACGTCACATAGACCATCGGTCGAGAAACGATAACGTCTTTACCGTTTTCCTCTTTGACGATCGCTCTTTTTTCAAGTTTTCCAATACCAAGAATCGCACTCTGTGGTTGATGAATGATCGGTGTGGCAATCAAACTTCCACTCACCCCGTGATTGGTCATCGTAAAAGTTGCGTTTCTTAGATCTTCTGCTTTTAGATCCTCATTTCGACCCTTCGTCGTTACCCGATCAAGCTCTTTTGCAAGTCCCAAAAGGTCAAGATTCTGAGCATGGGGAATTACGGGGACGATCAATCCATCTTTTACTGCCACGGCAACTCCGATATTGACATCGAAGTACACTTCAAGCTCGCTCTCGGTAAACCGGCTATTAACTTCCGGCACAACCTTCACCCCTTCCACGATCGCTTTTAAGAAGTAGGCACTGAGGGTTAACTTTACCCCCTGCTTTTGAAACTCCTCTTTATGTTCCTCCCGGTGAGCAATAACCCGCGAAAGATCCGCTTCAAAAACAGCCGTTACATGGGGTGCGGTCTTGAGCGCACTCTGCACCATGTGTTCGGCGATCCGTTTTCTCATCGGAGTATGAGGTACTTTTTTCAAAAACGAACTTGTCGTACTTTGATTTTGCTTTTCAAGATACTGAAGTACATCTTGGTGCGTAATTCGCCCACCGCGCCCCGTTCCCTGAACTTTTGTGTGGCTAATTTTATGTTCCTTAAGGAGCTTCTTTACCGCCGGACTTAACTCCTCCATTCCTTCTGCAGATCGTAAAGCATCACTCTGCTCCACCCGTCCAAGCACCTCACCGGCGTTGACCTCATCTTCAACTTTTTTCAAAATCTCTTTTAGTACCCCGCCAACAGGAGAAGGAACTTCAATCGTAACTTTGTCGGTATTAATCTCTAACAGTGGCTCATGGAGAGCGACCGTATCTCCAACTTTCTTTAGCCAGGTAGCAATTACCGAGATCGTTCCTTCCTGATCAGAAGAGGGCATGAGGATATCAACAAGTTGACTCATAGGTGGTTACCTTAAAATTGAACCGTATCAAGAACCGCCTTTTTAATTCGAGAAACAGTGGGAACAACTGCTTCCATTAAGTTCACATTATAGGGGATTGGAAGATCTGGAGTTGCCACCCTATCGATCGGAGCATCAAGATTAAGAAACGCTTCTTTGGCGATCGTCGCGCTTACCTCCGCACCAAACCCCGCGGTAAGCCCATCTTCATGAACGATGATCACCCGTCTTGTTTTTTGCACTGACCGAAGCACCGCCTCCTTATCCCATGGCATAATCGTTCGTAAATCTAAGATATCTGCTGAGACTTGTGCTTCTCTTACTGCCTCTTCACACCGCTCTACCATCGCTCCCCAGGTAACAATGGTAATTGCTGTTCCCTCACTGACCAGTTTCGCCTTTCCAAATTCGACCACAAAAGAATCCCCCGGGTAAGGCCTTCTTGCCCACGCTGCATCATAGAGATGTCGGTGCTCAAAAAAGATCGTCGGATTATTACTTCTCATCGCGGCACGAAGAAGCCCTACGGCATCCTCCGCATTTGAAGGAAACGCTACCTGAAAACCGATCGCATGGGCAAACTCAACCTCATCACACTCACTATGCCAAGGATCTCCACACTTACTAAATCCCCCCGGCATCCGAACAACGATCGGGCATGCAAAGCGATTTGCTGTTCGCCAACGAACGGTTCCACAGTTATGGAGTTGTTCCGTTGCGGGATCGGCATACTTTCGAAACTGAATCTCTGAAACAGGCATCAACCCACACAACGCCATCCCTACTGCCCGTCCGATGATCCCCTCTTCAGAGAGGCTTGTATCAAATACCCGGCTCGCCCCAAACGTTTCTTGAAGACCCATCGTTGCGGCATGAACTCCCCCCTTAGGACCGATATCTTCACCAAACACAAGCACTTTGGGATTGGTTTTTAATTCCACTTCCAATGTGCGGCGGATGGCTGTGAGCATATTAATTCGTGTTGGCTCAGGATCGGAAACAACGGTGTGTACTGGAAACTTATGTCCAGAGGGTGCTAACCCCCCGCAGTGCTGAACCTCTACTGCACCATCTTTTTTTCGTTCACAAAAAACATGCCGGAAAATATTCTCCGATGCGGGCTCGCCACGCTTGAGCGCCAACTGCAGCGCTTCTTGAACAGCACTCTCAGCATCTGCTTCAATCTGATCCCATTCTTTTTTTGATATGATTTTTGGAACAAGAAACGAATTGAGTTTCTGAAGGGGATCGTTTGTGCGCTCCTTTTCAACAAGTCCTGCCGGCTTATATCCCTGAGTGTCCTGCCCAGAGTGCCCAGAGAGTCGGGGCAGTGTCAGTCGCAATAACGCAGGTCCCGTTCCTTGTCGGGTATGCTGCACTGCTTTTTTAATCAGGAACTGAGATTCTTCAGGGTTTGTGCCATCTCCTTCAAGGAGAAAGAGGTTTGTAAATGAGGCTAAATTTTTAGCGATATTTCCACCCGGTGTTTGCTTCTCCCCAGGAACAGAGATCGCATAGGAATTATCTTCGATGTAAAATAACATCGGTAGCTTTTCTGTGGTGGCGATGGTCAATGCAGACCAAAAACCGTTTGTCGCAACAGCACCTTCCCCCGCAAGCACCGCAGCAATCGCCATTTCGTAATCTTTCTCGCCCAACTCTTTTCCACGGTACCGAACCGCCTGTGCCCATCCTGCTGCGGGAGTAAATTGCGAGCCAACATCTCCCGCCATCGGAAGAACGGTTGCTGATTTCTGAGGTGGTAAATTACAAACCACTCCGATATCTCGCCCATCACTAAATCCTCCCCGCTTGGCCATCGGTGAGGCAAACGCATCTTCAAGATTTAATCCAAGGGCAAGAAGTATCGGTCGACTCCGGTAGTATGCACTGACCCCATCATGTTGATGGGTAAGGTGCAGTCCGAGGATGATCTGCGCGACATCATGTCCACGAGCTGAAAACTGATAGAGAACTTTCTTTTGTGGGTGTAACTCCGTCTCTTCAATGCGATCGATCGCACGAGATGTAAAAACAAGCCGAAGAACCTCTCTCCAATCAAAGTCGTCTTTCATCAGACCCATCGTTAGACAATATTGTTAAACAATACCGCATCCCTTACATTTGTATTTCGGAAATACCTTTCCCTCGAAACCGAGAGAACCGCTACTATGAAAGTTTCAACTGAATATAAGTTTCTACCCTTGAAATCAATTTCCTAGTAACATACTCAATCCGTAGGTTTTTTGCTTTGTTGATATATTTGGGCATATATTGACACGCTTCTTACGTGGATCAAAACAATACACTACTTATTATTACCCTCGATGGACTATCTCCACCTTAACTTCAAAGTTGAAAACTCTGTAGCCCAAATCTCACTTAACCGACCCGACGTTCTTAATAGTTTCAATAAAAAAATGGCGCTTGAGTTCCAAAGCGCACTTGATACCGTAAAAAAGAGCGAAGAGATTCGTGCAGTGCTGATCTCTGGAACTGGTCGAGCGTTTTCTTCCGGCCAAGATCTGGAAGAAGCCACTCCCCAAGGAGGAAAACGGGTCGATCTTGGAAACATTGTTGCCACTCAATATAACCCAATTATTCTTGGGATACGGGAGATTGAGAAACCTTTCGTTTGTGCTGTCGGTGGAATCGCTGCAGGAGCCGGTGCAAACCTCGCCCTTGCCTGCGATCTTGTTCTTGCGAGCGAAAGCGCCGCTTTCATTCAAGCCTTCTCAAAGGTAGGACTTATTCCAGACAGCGGCGGAACTTTTCTTCTTCCAAGACTGATCGGATTTTCTCGTGCTACTTCATTGATGATGCTTGGAGAGAAGCTCTCTGCACAAAAAGCGTTTGAGATCGGTCTTATCTATAAAGTATGTCCTGATGCACAATTACAATCTGAAGCTTTAGAGGTTGCAAAAAAGCTCGCTCTCATGCCGACAACAGGACTTGGACTGACAAAACGTGCTCTAAACCGCTCCTTTTCTCAGTCACTCAGAGAGCAACTCCTCTACGAAGAGGAGCTGCAACGGCTTGCAGGAAATACAGAAGATTATCTTGAAGGACTAAATGCATTCTTTGAAAAACGCCCCCCACGGTTTATTGGACGATAATGGCAAAAACACTAAATAAAAGTTCTGTTATCGGTGTTATCGGGCTTGGAACGATGGGAATTGGTATCGTTCAGGTTGCTGCTCGATTTGGACACCGGGTATTTCTCTACGACGCCAACCAAGAGGTGCTAAAAAAAGCAAAACCTCGCTTGGAAGAGATTTATGAGCGGCAGATGGCAAAAGGGAAGCTTACAAAACTAGAGTTGATGCGACTTCTTGATCAGATCGTTCCCTGTGAAACGCTTAGTGAGTTAAGCCTCTGCTCGTTGATCATTGAAGCAGTAGTTGAAGATCTTGATATAAAAAAGAAATTATTTGCAGAGCTAGAAACCGCCGTCTCTTCAGAATGCATCCTTGCAACAAACACCTCCTCACTCTCAGTTTCAGCAATCTGCGCAGCATGCAAAAACCAGGGACGGGTTGTTGGTGCGCACTTTTTTAATCCCGCAACAGCGATGCCTCTTGTGGAAGTTATCGCCGGGCTTGGCACGAGTCCAGAAACTGTTCAGAAGTGCACTTCGCTTTTTACAGAGTGGGGAAAGACCACGGTTGTTGCAAAAGACACCCCCGCATTTATCGTTAACCGGGTAGCCCGTCCTTACTACGGTGAAGCGTTACGGATTCTCGAAGAGAATCTTGCTGATGTGCCCACTATCGATTGGGCGATGACTGAGATCGGTGGGTTTAAGATGGGTCCGTTTCAGTTAATGGATTTTATCGGTAACGATGTAAACTACAAAGTAACCCAGAGCGTGTTTGAGGCGTTCTACTACGATCCTCGCTACCGCCCATCACTTCTTCAAAAGCAACTTATCGAAGCAAAACGGTTTGGGATAAAAACAAATATCGGCTTTTATGATTATCATGAGGGAGCTACAAACCCTCCCCCGGTAAAAGACAAAGCCCTTGGAGAGCAGATATTTTTTCGTATCCTTTCGATGCTCATCAATGAAGCTGCCGATGCGGTGTATTTAGGTGTAGCTGGAGTCTCTGACATCGACTTAGCGATGACCAAAGGGGTCAACTATCCAAAAGGTCTTCTTCTCTGGGCAGATGAAATTGGACTTGAACGTATTGTTTCTGAGATGACTCGGTTAATGGAGGAATACCACGAAGATCGCTATCGCCTGAGCCCACTTCTTCGCAAGCTTTGTCAGGAGAAGAAAAGCTTCTATGGAACAACTGCATGTTGATTTATTATAACAACACACCGCTTACACTAGAACGGTTCCACTTTAGGTCTGGCAAGAAATCGTCTCTCTGTCGTTGGGTGGGGGGGCAACGAAAAAAACAAAATGATTAACGGTAAGCTATAGATTTTATATTTG
>CAZDIO010000158.1:0-11557 GCA_964505555.1 uncultured Bdellovibrionales bacterium | reverse complement strand
GCTCACATACTTATACCTCCCATTTTTTATATTTTCTCTTTTGCGGCCCCCCCCCCCCCCACGACAGGGGGGCCACCAACAAAGCTCACTCGAATTTATCTGATCACGATCTAAGAAGATCTCCTATTAAATATCTCATCTCTGCATTTCCTTACCTCTCTCCACTTGGTTCCCTGACACAAGACCGCTCATTTCAAAAAACGGCATAAGCTTTGCAAGGTGTTGGGTATAGTTTTTATTAAGGGAGAAATTGTGGAGGACCAAATGAAAGTAAAGCGTAATGAAAAGAAATCTCTAGAGCTTAATGAGAAAGGATCGATTGAACTTATTGCCATCGGCCTTTTGGCAGCGTTGATTATTGTGCTTGCGATTCCTTATCTCTCAGACATCGGAACACAAACACAGACACACTTAGATTCACTAAATTCTACACTGTAATGAATCTCTAATGCTTTTTTAAAAATAAAGCATTACGCTCAAGAGAAGATTATAACTCATACGAAGCACTATGGTGCTTCTGAGTTAACATCTTCTCTTTTTGTTTTTTTATTAACGTTGCGATTATATCGACAACTTTATCTATTGCCGAATAAAGATCCCCTGTCGTTGCCTTTGCAGACACGTCGTGACCCTTTGAATAAACTTTTACCTCCGCCGTATGATCTCGCTTTTCTACCGAGAGCACCACGTGTGCCTCTGCATTATGAACTAAGTATTTGGCAAGCATGTGGCTTACTTTTTCATCCGCATATGATTTTAAGGCTTCGGTGGATTCTGTGTGACGAAAGGTAACAGAGACGTTTAATTCAGGATTGTTGTTCGACATCGAGTTAAGCCTCCATGATGATGTTGGGTCAAATAAGCTATCTGTTGTATTCTACCATAAAATATTTAGGTATGGCCAAAACGAGATAAAATATGGGAGTTCAAGGGTAAAGAGTAGAGCCAAATATATACTCTAAAAGATCTTCTTTCTCCGAGAAGAGGAGAGAATGCCTATCATTTCGCGATACTTTGCTACTGTTCTTCGTGCGATATCGATTCCATCAGCTTTAAGGGTTTCTACGATCGATTGATCACTGAGAGGTTTTCTTGGGTCTTCTCCTGCGATTAACGCTCGAATTTTATCCTTGACAGATTCAGAGGAGATCTCTCCTTCCTGACTCTTTAGCCCTGAGGAAAAGAAATATTTTAATTCATAAATTCCCTGTGGAGTATGCACATATTTATTGTTTGTTACTCGACTCACCGTTGATTCATGCATTCCAACATCAGAGGCAACATCCCGGAGCACCAATGGTCGGAGAGCTTTTACTCCCTCATCAAGAAACTCCTTTTGGAATTTCATAATGCTTTCTGTCACCCGGTAGATTGTCTGTTGGCGTTGATGAATGCTCTTAATCAACCAGGCAGCAGAACGAAGTCGATCTTGAATATATTCTTTATTTTCCGCTGATTCAACGTGACCATTTTCAAGAAGTTCTCGATATTGAGAGTTTAACCGAAGTTTAGGAATTCCAGCCTCATTAAGCGAAATAACATACTCCTCCCCAACTTTTCGCACATAAATATCCGGGGTGACGTACACTGGGGGTTCGTCAAGAAAAGGTCGGCCGGGGCGAGGCTCTAATCGCTGAATTACTTTTACTGCTTCATACACCTCTTCAACCGAGACGTTTTCCTCTTTTGCGATCAGCTCATACCGTCTCGTTTCTAGCTTCTCGAGATGTTTTCGAACAAGCCGATAGGTGAGAGAGTCCGTAAGCCCCAACTGTTCAAGTTGCACACTCAGACACTCTCGAAGATCTCGAGCTCCAACCCCAGGAGGATCAAGTGTTTGCACGATAGCTAATACCCGCTCAACGTCCTCAATGGAACGTCGACATACTTTACTGATCTCTTCTACGGTTGCACGAAGATATCCACTCCGATCGAGGTTCCCAATTATTTGAATTGCGATCTCCTCATCATCTGTCCACAGCTCTGTCGTGCGCAGTTGTAAATAGAGGTGCGTGGTAAGGCCTTCTGGTTTACTGACTGTGGATTCAAAAGTTGGTCTTTCCTCATCATCAGAATATCTTGATGCCCCGCCGGTGGTAAACTGAAAGGAGTCACTATGCGTATCGAAATACTCTCGCCAATCGGTGTCATCGCTATTTGTTGTTTTTTGTTGGTCTCGCGTTTCACTAAGAAAAGTTTGTTGAAAAAAGTCGTTGTCTGAAGAGATACTTCCATCATTGTAGAGAGAATCAGACACTTCATCTGTTGATGGAGTTTCAGTCCCGTTGAGCTCATCGCTACGACGAGTTCCCTCCTCATTGCTGCCGTTGGCATCAAGTGAGTTCCCCCGTTCGTCTTCTAAAACGGGATTTTCAAGAAGTTCTTTTTGGAGCATTTCGAGATATTCATGACGGCCAAGCTGCAAGAGCTTAATTGCTTGCTGAAGCTGGGGGGTCATGACAAGCGATTGGCTGAGCTTCTGATTAAGCTTTATCTCGAGTGCCATTGAATACCTAAATCCTTAAATCCTTCACTAACTCGGAAAATACCTTAAAACACCAAATAAAAACTACATAGGTAGTGATAAATATTTCGACAAAAGAAGTAAAAAACAAAACCTCTTCGTGCCAACTCTTGTAACACCTTGCTATTACTTCAGTTTTGCTACTACATAACTGAGTAGGTCAATATTGGAATTATAACATAGCTTTTCTATCCGTAACATAAGATGCTTAAAAATCGCGTAAGAAACAAGAAAATCCCGCACAAGGTGTGAAGCCTAGAGGAGTTCCACTTTTAGATGCAGCAGGAACCCTCTGTCGTTGCGAGCGTAGCGAAGCAATCTCGAATCGCTTTAGCAGTTACGAGATTGCTTCCCTACGCCGGGCCTCCCGCCGGCTCGCAACAACAGGTTTCTTGCCGCTCTTAAAGTGGAACGACGCCAAATTATAGTGCTTTATTGATTTTAATGAATTTGGATTGAACGCAGAGTTTCACAGGGTTACACAGAGTTAATTTTAAACACCTTTTATCTTAACTCTGTGGAACCCTGTGTTCATAAAATAATTGCCGGAACTGAAAATATCCTCCGAATCAACTTAAAGAAAAATCTTCCCCAAGATAATACTTCCTCGCTTTCGGCGAATTTGCGATCTTCAGTGGAGGGCCTGATTCAATAATCTCACCGTTGTTTACAATATAAGCGCGGGAGCAGATACCTAACGTTTCTCGAACATTGTGATCGGTAATGAGAATACCCAATCCTCGTTGTTGAAGCCCTTTTACTAGATTCTGAAGATCGCTCACCGCAATTGGATCAATGCCTGCAAACGGCTCATCAAGGAGCATAAATTGAGGGGAACATGCCAAGGCTCTAGCAATCTCCACCCTTCTCCGCTCTCCTCCAGAAAGAGAGTACGCCATACTGCGAGCAACCTTTCCTAAATCAAGCTCTTCAATAAGTTCAGAGACTCTTCGTAGCTGCTTATTTCGATCTGCCTTAAATTCAGGAAGTATCTCTAAAACAGCAAGAATATTTTCGGTAACCGTAAGTTTTCGAAAGATAGACGGTTCTTGAGGAAGATACGTAAGACCGGCTTGTGCGCGCCGGTACATTGGCTCATGGGTAATCTCATGTCCCTGCAAAGTAATCGAACCTGAATCAGGCAAGATAAGACCAACGATCATATAAAAAGTAGTGGTTTTTCCAGCTCCATTTGGCCCAAGAAGTCCTACAATTTCACCGGGAGCTACGCTCAGATCCACTCCATTGACTACTCTTCTTTCACGAAAGGTCTTTACAAGACCCTCGCAACAAAGCTCATCAATCCCCGCTTGCAAAGAAGCAATCCGATCGAGATGAATGATATCATTGTTATTTTCCTGCTCTTTTTTCATGAAACACCCCAGAGGATGAGATCTTACTTACTTTAATAAATTCGTAAGTCCTGCCTTCGATTTCTCGCCTTCCTTCCCCGGCTCTGAATTCTCTATAAGCTTTACGCGCACATCGCCTTCTGCTTCACTTCTGTCTTCATCGAGATACAACTTTACCTTATCCGCAGTAAGCGCATTGCCCCGATTAAGAAGTTCCGGGCTCTCTGTTAATTCTACCGTATTTGCCGCAACCCGATACACCGCTCGATTTGCACTCGCTCGTAAATAATCACCTCTTGTAATAACCACATTCTTCTCGCACGTAATAACCTCTATCTTATTATTCTGATCATACGTGCCGTGCATAAGATCAGAAGTTATCAAGATATCATCCTGCCATACCTGAACATTTCCCTCGTAGGTGAAGTTTCGATTTTTTGCGTCTAAACGAAAAGTCATCGCTTTAATATAGAGTGGCTGGCGTTTTGAAGCAGAATTATTCTCTAGTTTCACCAGTGGGGGACGATCGCCATCGTTCTTCTTCCCATTTGCAGCAAAACAAGATCCCTGGTCCCAAAAAAGAGGCAGAATCAAGAGCAACAAAACAATGTAAATTATCCTTCTCATTTTGAATCTTTAACCTATCGGTGGAAGGGTTGCTTGGGAGCTTGGTTCAAAGTGAGACTCTACAGAACTTAACAAGTTTACCTTTTGATCGCTAAGTGACATTGTTAATCCAAGGCCAGAGATTTCATACCCTGGACCATAAATTGTAACTTTTCCTGTTGCTGTAATTGCGTCTTCCTTTTGATCGTAAAACGCAACATCTGCTTTTAAATTCATGTCGTCGCCAACCGCAACTTCAATATTACCGCGAAGCTCCGCCTTTTGAAGCGCATTTCCATCAAGAAAGAGCTTCCCCTCATTAGCTCGAAAACGAATCGCACTTCGCTGATTTCGGTACACTTGTACCGTGGCCTCCGTCACAAAGGCAAGTTGTTCCGAAGCGTGATATTTTGCATCCTTCGCAGACA
Organism: uncultured Bdellovibrionales bacterium; assembly: GCA_964505555.1. Classification (GTDB taxonomy): domain Bacteria; phylum Bdellovibrionota_C; class UBA2361; order SZUA-149; family CAZDIO01; genus CAZDIO01. Next base: position 6,647 of record CAZDIO010000158.1, on the reverse strand, counting down.
CCTCCCAAATAGGAACACCGTTTTTCATCTCTACTCGATGAAAATCCTGTAAATGCAACCCGCTTCCATCAAAGGTTGCTTCCTTTGCAGAGCCAAGAATCGTTTCCAAAGACTGCTGAGAACCACTTCCAGAAATTAACACCACCCGCCGAGTCGAGCGATACACCGCCAAACACACCAAGGCGATAACAAAAAACACTCCAACACCAAGAAAGAATCGTTGCTGTTTTGGGAGTTTCTTTATGCGTAAAAACATTCTTTATGCTCTCTTACTACTTCGATAGCCTGTTTGCATCTGTAGTTCATGCAAACGCTTTAAATCAGAAAGAAGTCCTTCAAGATTTGCTAATGGCAGCATACTTTCTGCATCAGACTTTGCGTTTTGAGGGTCATCGTGACATTCAAGAAAAATCCCATCAATTCCAGCAGCAACAGCTCCGCGAGCTAATGCCGGAATAAATTTTCTTGCTCCTTGGGAAACTCCCCCACTCCCACCAAGACTCTGCACAGAATGCGTTGCATCAAACACTACCGGAAATCCTGCTTCGCTCATGATCTGCAATGATCGCAGATCTACCACCAAATCCCGATACCCAAAACACGCTCCCCGTTCACAGAGAAGCACCTGGTCCCCTCCCCCTTCAACCACCTTTCTTGCAGCATACACCATATCTTCTGGAGCGACGAATTGGCCCTTTTTGATCATCACCGGCTTTTTTGTTCGTCCTGAAGCAATCAAAAGATCCGTTTGGCGGCACAAAAACGCTGGAATTTGTATAAGGTCAACCACCTCACCAGCTTGAACAATCTCCTCCACCGTGTGCACATCGGTAACAATAGGCACTGAAAACTCTGACCTCACTTTTGCCAAAAGCTCCAAACCACCCTCAATGCCAATACCTCGAAAACTTTTGGAAGAGGTTCGGTTTGCTTTATCATACGAGGCTTTAAATACTATCGGGAGATCGAGCCGTCGGGCGATTGTGGTGATTTTTTCAGCAAGAAATAAGAGATGATCCGCAGACTCAATAACACAAGGTCCGCAGATCACAAGAAGCTTGGATGCTCCACCAATGATGTTCCTTGAGTCCTTACCAATCTGCACTACGCGCTTAGTTTCGGCTTGTGTTGTATTCATACCTGTTTGCAAACTGTGTCTTCTTTTCTAGACAACAGATCTGCGTGTCTCATTTTTTTCAGTTTTTCACAGAGTAAAATAAAAATGAAATAATCCGTGAAATAAAGCCAATTCTCACGGACACTAACTTAACGCCATGGCACTTCCTGCTTGGGTGGAAACGCCAGCAACATTCGTTCCATCAGAGGCACCATCACTCCCCTTCCTTTCAGTTTCTACTCGTGGTTTTCCCTTGCGAGCTCGGTGATCAAGCGAAGCACGAATGAAACTTACAAATAAAGGATGTGGTCGAAGCGGTCGAGAAGTGAACTCGGGATGAAACTGAACGCCAACAAACCAAGGATGATCTTTTGCTTCAATAATTTCTACTAATTCACCATCAGGAGAGAGTCCGGACATGATTAAGCCTTCTTTTTCGCACTGCTCACGGTAGCTGTTGTTTACCTCCCAGCGATGCCGATGTCGTTCTGAGATCTGCAAAGATTTATAGATTTTACTTGCAAGAGATTCTTCCTTTACAACACAAGGATACGCTCCTAAACGCATGGTTCCACCCATATCGGATACTTTCCGCTGGTGTTCCATGAGATGAATCACTGGATGCGGAGTTTCAGGGATAAATTCAGCGCTTGCAGCATCCTTGAGATGAAGTTTGTTTCTTGCAAACTCCACAAACGCCATTTGTAATCCGAGACAGATTCCCAAGTAAGGCACCTTTTCTTTTCGCGCATATTCAACCGCCTTAATTTTCCCTTCGCTGCCCCGCTTTCCAAATCCACCGGGAACAAGCACCGCATCCGCCTGTTGAAGTGATTCAGGAATACCACTATTTTCAATCTCTTCTGCATCAATATAAGTAATCGTCACACCACAATCATTGGCGATCCCACCATGGGCAAGTGCTTCATTTAAACTCTTGTAAGATTCTCGCAAATCAACATACTTGCCCACCATGGCGATTGATACCGTTCCATTTTTCGGAGCTTTGTACACCGAAGCTACCTTCTGCCATGGTTCGAGGTTTGGAGAACCGGTCCAGATGTTAAGTTTTTCACAGACCCGTGAATCAAGCCCCTCCTCATGAAGGATCAGCGGAAGATCGTAGATGTTGGTTACATCTTGTGCCGTGATCACACTATCGACAGCAACGTTACAAAAAAGCGAGATTTTCTCTTTGGTTTTCGTATCGAGTGCGCGCTCGGTTCGAATAATAATGATATCTGGCTGAATTCCCAGGCTTGTAAGCTCTTTTACGCTGTGTTGGGTAGGCTTGGTTTTAACCTCTCCGACAACCGAAATAAACGGCACGAGCGTAAGATGTATATAGACTACATGCTCACGACCAACATCAGCACGACACTGACGAATTGCTTCTAAAAACGGAAGTCCCTCGATATCACCAACCGTTCCACCAACTTCTACGATACAGATGTCATATCCTTCGCCAGCAAGTAAGATACGTCGTTTGATTTCATCGGTGACATGCGGAATTACCTGAACGGTTCCTCCGAGATAATCTCCACGACGCTCATTTCGAATAACCGCGTCATATACCTGACCTGCGGTAAAGTTGTTCGCTCGAGTCATCGTCGTTGAGATGAAACGTTCGTAGTGGCCAAGATCCAGATCCGTTTCTGCTCCATCATCAGTGACAAACACCTCCCCATGTTGAAAGGGACTCATCGTTCCCGGATCAACATTGAGATAGGGATCGAGTTTACAAATAGTAACTCGCAGCCCCCGACTTTCAAGGAGCGCTCCCAACGAGGATGAGGTAAGACCCTTGCCAAGGCTTGAAACCACCCCACCAGTAACGAAGATGTATTTTGTTGGCCGCGATACCATACGTAATTCCCTTCTCTATTGTTATACGCTCACTTAATACCGAGGCATCCTAACTGATCTTATAAAACGTAAGCTACAAGAGAATTTCTCCCAATCTGAACTTTGGGATTATATCTTGAATTCTTAATGATTCCCATGCATTGCATGTCCGAAACGGCATGGTTTTCTCATGATAAGGTGATAATAATACTACTTTTCGGGCAAATTAATCAAATTTAGTCGCGATCTGCTCAGCGACAATAAGGTCCTCTGGGGTATTGACCTCTACGCTGACGCTCTCTGGGTAGTCAACGGGAACGTGGACCCCGATCTGATACCCCCCTGCAAGGAGCCGCAGTTGCTCAAGACATTCCGTTTTTTCTAAAAAATTTGGTGGCGTAACCATCAGGAAGCGAATCGCCTCAGGAAGAAAGACATAGAGACCTAAATGTTGGTATCCATAGAGCTGTCCACTTGCAAGCTCAGTATCTTGGCGATAAGGAATTGGTGAGCGGGAAAAATATAACGCTTCATACGCATCATCAAAAACTACCTTTACTACTGATGGGTTGAGGAAGGATTCTTTTGAAAAAATTGGGATCGCAACAGTGCTCATTGAATAGTGATCCGGAGCATCGGCAAGGAGTTCGATCGCTCCATCAATAATTTCACCTGTCATAAACGGCATATCGCCTTGAATGTTAACAATGAGATCCCAACTCTCCTCCGGAGAAGCGGTATGGTTGCCTGCACAATTTGCAGCACAAAACATCTCTTCCCCAAGAATCTGTGAGGTCACAGCAACGCGCTCAGACCCAGTTTGAATCGAGTCACTCGTCATTACGGCTTGAGCACCAAAAGATTGTGCGTGGGCAAGCACCTCCTCACTATCAGTGGCAATCACTAAATTCGTGATACTTTGTGAGGTTTTTGCTTGCTCCCAGACCCGTTGCAGAAGTGTTTTTCCACGTATCTTTTTGAGTGGCTTTCCGGGGAGCCTCGATGCCTGAAGGCGTGCTGGAATAACCCCAAGTACTCTGCTAAGAACGTGTGGCATAATTAAAAGACGTAACCGCTAAATTCTTAAAATTTCCGCTCTTACCGAAAACGCTCGTTATAGATTCTTTTTCTCCTTGTTGAGTGAAAAAGTTCTTTAAAAAGCACCCCACGAAACACCCCGATAAATAACGTAGCAAATAACGTCAGTAAGAACAACGAAATACCTATCGACAGAGGATATTCCTGCATTTCTAACAACATCCGGGTAAGCACTAATCGCGGAAACTCCAACGGCCCCGAGCTTGCAAAACTAAGAAAGAACCCATGCGGGTCCCAAACAATCAGTGGGAGAAAAATAAGAAACAACGCAACAAACCACTCAATGAAATTTTCCTTCATAAATGAAAAGGCCGTGCCAAAAAGATAACTCGCATTTCCACCCAATTGATAGATCACTTCAGGGAGCGCATTAAAAAGCACTACCACTACGAAGTTCAGGGAAACTAGTAACCAGACATGATTTGGCCCTCGAAACGCCATATCCCCAATAAGCTGTAAAATCCACAACGCAAAGAGGGCGCTAATTACTGGCGAGATCAACTCTCCACTCCGCTGGAGAAGCTCCTTTGGCGAGATCCGTTCTTGGAGCACAGAGGCAGAGATCAGGGTAAAATAATTAGCGACAAGACAGGCGATGAAGAACCCCAATACAAATCCTCCTGCCATACCAAATGGGGAGAGGAGAAAGATCGCGGGAACCATAATCGCCACATAGACAATAGGCAAAAACGCTCCCCACCAATTTTTCTTCGTTCCATTAAAGGCAGTGCTGAGCGCTTCGCGATAAATGCGCGTCGTAGAGAGAACAAGGGTGTGCATCTCTGAACGCTCACTCATGACCGTGGCCGCCGTCGTCCCCTTCGGCGCCGTCGGGGTCGATACCTGTCATGAGTCTCTCCGGACTGAATTGAGTTCTGTTGATCAAGAAGTTCCTCCCAAAAAAACAGACATTTTTTTGCCGGCTGATCTGCCGCCGTCAAACGCAAAAGAAGGAGGATATCGTCAAAATATGACTTATCAAAAATGGTTGATATCAGATGCTCTTCTTTCATTGCACAAAACAACATATAGCGCCCAATGAGCACATACTCCATGATCTCTCGTTGTTTTTTAGGAAGGCCAAAAACAGCAAAGAGTTCATTAATCAATGTTCTTAATTTACTTTTTGGCGCAACCTTCTCACGACGTCGAGAACGTCGCTGAGTACCACTGGGAAGTTTTGGAAAGAGATCTCCCCCGGCAAAATCCGTCTCCTCAAACACTGGGGATACCTCAAAATAACGATCAATTTCTATCTCCCGCTGCGGAGCTTCTCCTTCCTGTTCTTCAGTGACTTCTTCAACAGCTTCTTCAGCGACCTCTTCAGAAACCGCTTCCAATACTGGAGGAGCGTGAAACACTTTTTCGCCTTTTGGAAAGTGATGACCAATTAACATCGCTGCAAACAAGACCCCAGCTTCGATTTCACGTCCTGATTTAATTGCCGCATCAACTGAACGCAACGCAAACTGCAAACTCTGCAATGCCGGTTTATCTTTTTCTGAGAAACTTTTTTCAATAAATGGGAGAAGATACCCAAGAAGCCCCGTTTCATGAAGCATCGAAAGAGACTGTTCAGCACAACCACCACGAAACTCCCTTAAAAACTCCTCATAAACTCTCGCCTTTGAACTAAGTTCGATAAGTGGGGCGCATTTTTTTATCGCATTGTAGGTATGCTCATCAATTCGAAAACCGGTGCGTGCGGCATGGCGAATCGCTCGAATCATTCGCACCGGATCTTCTCGAAAACGCTTTTCTGGCTCACCGATCATGCGAATGATCCCATTTCGCAGATCAGACATCCCCCCTACGTAGTCAATAACCGAGTAGGTACTTAGATCGTAAAATAATCCGTTAATCGTCAGATCTCGTCGGAGCGCATCGGACTGCGGATCGCCATAGATATTATCAGAGGTAACGATAAGTTGATCCTCTGATGATTCTTCCTCTTCCTCAGAGAGAGCGCGAAAAGTTGCGATTTCAAAGATCTTATTTCCATGGAAATAAATATGATTCAAACGAAACCTTCTACCGATGATCCGACTATTTCGAAAGAGCTTCCGAACTTGCTCTGGTCGAGCATCAGTGCCGATATCGTAATCTTTGGGGGTTTTTCCAAGGAGCAGGTCGCGCACCCCCCCACCTACGAGGTATGCTTTGAACCCATGATTGAGCAATCGATACATTACCTTGAGCGCATCAGGATCCATCATCCCTCGAGAGATCGAGTGTCCCTTACGATCGATCAGTAACGGATCGTGCTTTTCATCGACAACAACTGAATTCTGAATTTGGACAGAGGGACCCCCACTTACCCGGCTGGGCGAGGGAGAGTCTGCATCACTTCCGTTTTTCGATTGTTCCTTCGAAAATCGACCTTTAAGAAAATCAATCACCACGCCTAGACTCTAGCGATTCAATCAAAAATTCGCAACTCCCTGATTACAGCAGATTACCTTTCATCTTTGGCAACAGCTAAAGCATATGCTTATGTAGGGCCTTAGAGCTTCTAAGAAAAGAACGACCCCTTCCTGTCGTGGGGGGGGGGGCAAAGAAGGAAACGAATAATTTTTTGTGTTTTTTT